>CALDHH010000142.1 GCA_937941575.1 uncultured Alphaproteobacteria bacterium
AAATAATAAAAACGCCTTTGCAGTTAACCCAATTATGCCAGAAATCATTATTAAAAATCTAAATGGAGCGGATGCACAAGAAACTATTGATGCAGTGGTAGAATCATTATTAATCGCCTCACAAAGTGATATTGGTTATCAGGTTTTGTCTATGGTTAATGATTTGGGTTATAAAATAATAATTGATTTAAAAAATAATGACAATAATGCACAACTAGATTTTATTAATAAATCGATCGATATTTATGATATTGGTAAAAGTATAAATAGTTTTGCATTAATTTTAATACATGAATCCGTTCATGCTATTCAATGTGACGCTGGTGATATCACTCCATCATTTTTATATAACCCTGTGGATTGTATAAAAATTATAATGGCAATGGAAGCAGATGTGAGAGCCTTTGAATTGTTGGCTAGCTTACAAATTGCAAATACAGAAGATGATTTTAAAGGGCAACAATTCATAGTCCCAGAAATTATTGGTGATTTTAAGGAAAGGGTGAAAACCTCTCCAGATATGCTTAGATTGCTTGATAGATTAAGTGGTAATCATAAAGAATATGATATAGAGAAAATATTGATGGCAGGTTTTTTAGCCATGTATGATTCTCCTCGTATTCGTAGCCTTTATGAAAGAACTACTTTGCAAAGCTTGATTGCTAATGGTTTAGAAAGCTTTAGGAATCCGGAACTATACGCTAAAAGAATATCTTCAGCGGAGTTAATCGACAAATTTGCGATGGCCAATATTAAATATATAAAGAAATATATTAATAGTCCCGATTTATTAGATACTGCTTTTTATAGAGCAGTTAGTGATGAGACGGTTAAGAATCTGGATGTATTACAAGCAGAACGTCAAAAGAATCCTGCTAATAAAGATGAAGAAGATTGGGATTTTATTTCTTATTCAGATATTAAGAAAGAGCAAGAAAGGGTTAATCCAAATCCAAAGAAGAAAAGCTCTTTTGCCAAGCTGTAATCTTATTTAGATTTTGTAATATCATCTTCTGGGCGCCAGCCTGATTTCCATTTTTTAATTGCTAATATCTCGGCTGGTTTACCATTATCATGGAACCATGAATCAACGGCAAATCTTTGTTTATTACTTAATTCTTCGATTGTTGCGGTTTGATGTGGCCAGAATCCAGCCCCGCTAAATAATGTTCGGCTAGTTGGCGCGGCAGTGGTGTGAAATTTCATTAAACCATTGCGTTCTAATATTGATAAATAAATAGTTGTATTAGTGCTTTCATCAACGCAATCTTGCTGAAAATCGCCAACTTCATCAAAAGTTCTTCTGATATCTTTGCTGGTTTTATTATGTTTGCCAGTTTTCTCTTCAAATTTACCAATAGCTTTGGCCAGCAATATTCTTTCTTGGGCGGCATCTTTGGGTTTTTTCTTAAATATAATTTTTATTCCATACCATTCAGATTTGCTTAATTGAATATCATCAATTATTCGGCAACCATAACCGCGGCAATTTTGGTATCTGCCATTACTATCTAAGACTTCTATATTTTTTCGGCTGGTATAATCCGTAAATTCTTGCTTTGCATTATTGGCGCCACAGCCGGATATAATCACAGTCATTAATATCATTGATATTATTTTGGAAAAACTTAGCGCTTTTAACATTTAAATCGCTCTTGAATGTTTGTCTTTTTGGGTGGTTACTAAATATTCATCGAAACAAGATGCGGCAAGCCTGCCAAAGAATGCCTTTGGCTCATTAATAACCAGATGGCCTTCATTAAATTCAACTCCACCTTCATCAATATATTCAGATAGTTTTTCAATTGATTCCGACAAAACTGCATAATCCATATCAAATTCAGTGCAAATTCTATTTAAATCAGTTTCAAAATAACACATTATTTCTTCGATAATTCTTGATCTGAAATTATCTTGATGGGCTAATTTCATACCTCTTGCAATTGGAAGTTTGCCGTCTTTTATTTTATTTTGATATTCACGCACAGCAACCAGATTTTGGAAATATCCTTGGTTTAATTTACCAATTGATGATGCGCCAAAAGATATTAAATCATCAGCAGTATCCGTGGTGTAACCTTGGAAATTACGGTGTAATTTATGGTCTAAATATGCGGTATACATTTCGTCTTCTGGTTTGGCGAAATGATCAATTCCAATGGGTTTATAGCCATATTCTACTAATAATTCTTCGGATAATTTGGCTTGATTATATCGCTCAGTCGTATCTGGCATATCATATTTTTCAAGTAATTTTTGATGTTTACGCATCCATGGAACATGGGCATAACCGAATAATGCAATTCTATCTGGTGATAGTTCAGCCGTTAATTTAATTGAATCTTTCACGCTCTCAACTGTTTGTAATGGCAGTCCATATAATAGATCAAAATTAATTTTATCAATGCCGTGTTTTTTTAATAAATCTAAACATGATTTTACCACATCATAAGATTGCACACGGCTAATTGCTTTTTGGACTTTTTCATCGAAAGATTGGACGCCAAAGCTGATGCGGTTAATTCCACAATTTGCCAAGGTTGCTGCCATATCTTCAGTTATTGTTCGAGGATCAATTTCCGTGGCAATTTCTGCATTTTCAATAAAATCAAAATGTTCATATATTTTATCCATTACTTTTTGGAAATATACATGCCCAATATGGCTTGGCGTGCCACCACCCCAATGTAAATGCTGGACTTTTAATTTACGGCCTAAAATATTTGCGACCATATCGATTTCTTTTAATAAATCTTCGCAGTAATTATCGATCAACTCGCCTTGTTTAACAATCATGGTTGCGCAACCACAATATAGGCAAAGCTCTTTACAAAATGGAACATGGATATAAAGGGAGATTGGCTTGTCTTCTTTGACAGATTTTAACCATTCAGAATATATGTTTTCATCCACATCTGTATTAAAATGCGGTGAAGTTGGGTAGCTAGTATATCTTGGCACTGCCCGATCTAATTTTAAGATTCTTTCATCCATAAAATACAGATATAGCATTATTATTACGATTTCAATTTAAATCTTTTGTTTTGATGCCTTAAAACTTAAATACTTGCAGATATTTCTTCGATTATGCTATCGATTGTAATATTTTCTCCACGAGCGGCGAAATTTAATGACATTCTATGGCGTAATACTGGGCTTGCTAATTCTAATACATCATCAATTGATGGGGCATATCTGCCTTCTATTAATGCTTTTGCACGACAGGCTAGCATTAATGCTTGTGATGCTCTTGGGCCTGGGCCCCAATTTACAAATTCAGTTACATTTTTAAATTCACTTTGATCTGGTCGGGCGGATCTAACGAGTTTTAAAATCGCATCAACGACATTATCTCCAATTGGAATGGAGCGGATTAATTTCTGAATGGCAATTAAATCTTTATGCTCGATAATTTTAACTGCTTTTTCTTGGCTCGCACCAGTTGTCTGTAACATCATTTGACGTTCATTAATCTCACTTGGGTAAGTTACTTCTACCTGCATTAAAAATCTATCTAATTGTGCTTCTGGTAATGGGTAAGTTCCTTCTTGTTCTAATGGGTTTTGAGTAGCCATTACATGAAAAGGTTTTGGAAGATCATATTGAACACCGCTTATGGTTACTTGTTGTTCCTGCATGGCTTGTAATAATGCCGATTGAGTTCTTGGGCTAGCACGGTTAATTTCATCAGCCATTAATAACTGACAAAAAACAGGGCCTTCGATAAATCTAAAGCTTCTACTACCATCTTTGGCAATATCGATTGTCTCGGATCCGATTATATCAGATGGCATTAAATCAGGAGTACATTGAATACGTTTGGTTTTAAGATCAATTACCTTGCTAATTGTATCAACCAGTAATGTTTTACCCAAACCAGGTAGGCCGATTAGCAATAAATGACCACTAGATAATAAAGTTATCAAAGATCTATCAATTACCTTATCCTGTCCCAAAACTATCTTGCTGATTTCTTGTTTAGCGGTTAGGATTTTGGCAGAATATTCTTCCATTTGAGAAGAAATATCTAAGCTCTTTGCTGCTTTATTTAATGACATTTTAAACCTCTTGCTTGCTTTTAATATAACTGTCTTTTAAGAATATATATAACAAACATGAAAGGGAAGTTAAAAATGGAAACTTCTGGGAAAATCGCAATACCTGCTTGGATGGTTAGTTTAGAAACTTTGACTCTGATGGATGCTCTATTGGAAAAAGATTTGGACGCTATGTTCGTTGGCGGCTGTGTTCGAGATAGCCTGATTAACAAAAAAGTATATGATATTGATATCGCCACTATATTAAAGCCAGAAGAAGTAATGGCAAGACTGGGATCAAAAAATATCAAGACGATACCAACAGGCTTACAACATGGAACAGTCACGGCTGTGGTCGATGGCACCGCTTTTGAAATTACGACTTTAAGAAAAGATAGCAATCAAGATGGTCGCCATGCTGAGATTGAATATACTAATTCTTGGCAAGAAGATGCGTTAAGGCGTGATTTTACTATGAATGCAATTTTCTGTTCGATGGAAGGTGATCTATATGATTTCTTCGGTGGTTTGGAAGATTTAAGGCTGGGTAAAGTAAAATTCGTTGGCAATGCAGAACAAAGAATAGAAGAAGATTATTTGCGAATTTTAAGATATTTCAGATTTTATGCTCATTACGGTAATGGTGAGATGGATTTGGATGCGCTTAAATATTGCATTAAACATGCAGATAAGATCCAGAGCTTATCAATTGAACGAATAAAACAAGAAATAATGAAATTATTATTGGCAACCAGAGCTGCTGATATCTGGCAGATATTAGTTGATGAAGATATCGTCCAATATATCTATCCCAATGCCAAAGATATCGCTTCATTAAAAAGATTGGTTAAATTAGAGAGTAAATATGATAGTCAAAATTTCCAATTAAGAAAATTAGCAGTTTTAATGACTGATAAAACCTTACCAAAATTTGCATTTTCCAATGATGAGAAACAAATCTTACAAGAAATGGTCGATAATTTTGAAATTATTGATTTTAAGATGACTGAACAAGATATCAGACGGATTATTTATCAATTTAATAATGATACGGTTAGAAATTTATTATTATTAAAAGCTGCCAAATATGGCGAAGATGATAATTTTGAATCTCTATATCGTTACGCCACATCATATCGCATCGAAAAATTCGGCTTGCAAGGAATTGACGTCCTAAAACACGGCATCGAATCTGGTCCAAAAGTTGGGGAAGCGTTAAGATATGTTGAGAATTGGTGGATCAATCAAGATTTCAAACCGAATAGAAAATCTTGTTTAGAAAAATTGGCTGAATTTTTAGAAGCTTAATTCTTAATGTTTCTTATTTATCCAATTGCCTAATGGCTTCACCAGCAATCATTGCGCAAGATATGGCGATATTTAATGATCTCTCATCAGGTTCCATTTTTATTGTAACGCGGTTATTACAGGCATTATGAATTGATTCTGGAACGCCTGCGCTTTCTCGCCCAGCAAGTAAGATGTCGTTTTCTTCGAATTTAAAATCTGTATATGATTTATCGGTTTTGGTGGTCATTAAGATTATTCTATTATTGCTGTAAGTTTCTTGGAAAGCATCGAAACTTGGATGTCTGGTTAAATCCAAACGATCGATATAATCCATGCCTGCTCGTTTCATCTGACGGGTATTGAATGGAAATCCACATGGCTCAATAATATCAAGCGGTACTCCTAAACAAACACAAAGGCGCATGATTGTGCCAACATTTTGTGGGATATCTGGTTTATACAGGGCTAATCTCATTTAACTACTCCATGTATTCCGATGCCAAATGCCAATGATATTAAAGCAAGTAAGACAATATGACCGGGATAGAAAATATGTAAGAAATATTTAGGCATTAATCTTTTTTCTGATTTTATGAACTTTGCTAAGAATATAACTAATATAGTTGGAATAGTTGCAAAGAATCCGACAATTGTATTCATTGCTGCGACATTCGATACATAAAGCTGTACATCAGGGATGGCTTTAAAATCAGGGACATTTACGATTGGACCAAGATTGGAGTTGAATAATAATATTATTGTCCAGAATATACCATAGCTTCTTTGGGTTAAAACCATATAGAATGCGGCTGGTATTAATGCCCCTGCGGTTCCAAATTCCCAGCTTCCTGGTAGCACAGTTGCAATTAACCCCAAGGTAAAGATAAGATTATTTTGCCAAGTTTTTAATTTATCCATTACAATTATAAGGGCTGCACCTGCTGCAAGGGTGAATAAGACGTTTAGATTATTCTCACCTCTGGCTAGGGTAAAGATCGGTTCAACCAATACTGCCAAGGCGACCAATCCAACAACATATTTATAATTTTCTGCCCGAGTCCGATACATTGCACAGGCAACTCCGTAACAAAATAATGGAAAAGCGAGTCTTCCGATGTAATATGCTTCCACGGATGCATGTGAGAAGACCAAATGATTGACATGATCGATTAACATTGTAATCACAGCTATTATCTTGATTAGATCAAGTGATGCCCCAGATACGGGTAAGTTTTTATATGCAGTTTTCATTTTATGTACCATAAAGTTTAAAAAAAGAAGATTTAATTGAAGAATAAACTTTTCAAACTATAAAGGAAATACTATAAATTATACTATTGTTTTTTATATTCGAAAAATTGAAGGTTGAATAAACATGTCTAAGACAGAAAAAATTGATGAGAATAAAAGGGATTTCTTATATTTAGCTGCGGCTGGTATGGGAGTTGTTGGTGTAGGTTCTGCGGTTTGGCCATTGGTCGATAGTATGAATCCAGCCGCTGATGTATTGGCGCTGGCATCAACGGAAGTTGATTTATCATCAGTTGAGATTGGTCAATCAATCAAAGTTGTTTGGAGAGGTAAACCAGTTTTTATCAGAAGAAGAACTAAGGAGGAAATCACAGAGGCGAATTCAGTAGAAGTTGAAACCTTGCGTGATAAGCAATCAGATACAGATCGAGTTCAGAATCCTGAATGGTTAATTATGGTTGGTGTTTGTACTCATCTTGGTTGTATTCCTTTGGGAAATAAACCTGCGGAAGTTAAGGGTGAATATAATGGTTGGTTCTGTCCTTGTCACGGATCGCATTATGATACATCTGGTCGGATTAGAAAAGGTCCAGCCCCAAAGAATTTAGAAGTTCCAGAATATAAATTTGTGACAGATACACAAGTGATTATTGGTTAATAATATAAAAAATTAAAGGTTTGAATTAATGTCAGGAAATACAGAAAAAGGGCAGTTTGATAATAAAGTAGTAAGCTGGGTTGATGAAAGATTACCTATCTTTACTATGTTGTCAAAAGAATATGGAGTTTTCCCTACTCCGAAGAATTTCAATTATTTTTGGAATTTCGGTGCGATTGCGATGGCAATGTTAAGCATCATGATTTTAACTGGTATATTCTTGGCGATGAATTATACAGCCCATGCAGATGAAGCTTTCAATAGTGTTGAGCGTATTACCAGAGATGTCAATTACGGTTGGTTGCTACGTTACTTACATATGAATGGCGCTTCATTCTTCTTTATTGCAGTATATATTCATATCGGTCGTGGCTTATTTTATGGTTCTTACAAAGGACCTAGAGAATTACTTTGGATATTCGGTGTCTTGATATTCTTGCTTATGATGGGTACTGCGTTCATGGGTTACACACTTCCTTGGAGCCAGATGTCTGGTTGGGGTGCAACAGTAATTACCAATTTATTCTCGGCCATTCCAATTGTGGGTGATTCAATTCATACATTGTTGATCGGTGGCTTTACGGTCGATAATCCGACTTTAAATCGTTTCTTTGCTTTGCATTATTTATTACCATTTGTGATCGTAGCGGTAGTATTCTTACATGTTTGGGCTCTGCACGTAACGGGATCAAATAACCCATTGGGGATTGAACCAAAATCAAAGAAAGATACTTTGCCATTTCACCCATATTATACTTCTAAGGACGTATTTGGTTTGTCGGTATTCTTGTTATTCTATCTATGGGTTGTGTTCTTCCACCCATTGGCATTATCACATGCGGATCACTTTAAACCGTTTGATTCAATGGTAACTCCAGAACATATTGTTCCAGAATGGTATTTCTTACCTTTCTATGCGATTTTGAAAAGCTTTACAGCGGATCTGGTTATCCCATTTACTGGTATTATTTTGGTTGAAGCAAAATTACTTGGTGTATTGGCGATGTTTGGTTCAATTGGTTTGTTATTCGTTCTGCCTTGGTTAGATTCATCACCAGTTAGATCAGCAACATTTAGACCAATTTACAAAATTTGCTTATTCTTGCTTTTAATATCTATGTTAGTTCTTGGTTATACTGGTTCACAACCTGCGGAAGGTTGGGTGGTAGTAGCGGCTCAGATTACAACGGCTTATTATTTCATCCATTTCTTGGTTATCCTACCGTTATTGGGAAAAATTGAGAGAACGAAACCTTTGCCAAAATCAATCAATGAATCGGTCTTGGCCAAGAAAGAAGGAAAATAAAATGATGAAGATTAGAAAATTATTCTCAGTATTTATTGTCTTAGCTTTTTTAAGCCCTGTTGCATCACATGCTGCGAAATCTACGGAAGAATTACCAAATATTCCATGGGGATTTCAAAAAGTATTTAGCACATATGATAGACCAGCATTACAACGTGGTTTCCAAGTATATAAAGAAGTATGTGCAGGTTGTCATGGTTTGGATAAAGTTGCCTATCGTAACCTATCTGGCCTTGGTTATAACCCAGATGAGATTAAAGCAATTGCGGCTGAATATACAGTAATTGATGGTCCAAATGACGAAGGTGAAATGTTTGAAAGAGCAGCAGTTCCAGCCGATCGTTTTGTAAGCCCTTTTCCAAATGATAACGCAGCGCGTGCATCAAATGGCGGGGCTTTGCCACCAGATTTATCTTTGATTATCAAAGCTAGAACTAATGGTCCAAATTATCTTTTCGGTCTATTAACTGGTTACGCAGAAGAAGCACCAGCCGGCGAAGAATTATTAGATGGTCAATATTGGAATAAATATTTCCCAGGTCATAAAATAAGCATGGCTCCACCATTAAGCGATGGTTTAATTACTTATTCTGATGGTACTGAGGCAACGGTTGAAATGGCAACTCGTGATGTTGTTGAATTTTTAGCTTGGGCGTCTGAACCAACAATGGAAGCAAGAAAGCAAATGGGGGTTAAGGTTTTATTATTCTTATTCTTCTTATCTGTCTTGTTATATATTGTGAAAAGAAGAGTATGGAGAGATGTTCACTAATCTCATTTAAAAAGCCTCTTAGATTTTTTGGAAGAATAGTTAAAGATTAAGAATGTTAGATAATAAAATATTAGATAAAATTAACTATCCAGAAGATCTAAGATCTTTTGATAAATCTGATTTACAGCAAATTACGGATGAATTAAGAGAATTCGTAATTGATACTGTATCTTTTACTGGTGGGCATTTGGGTGCTGGGCTTGGAGTAATTGAGCTTACAATTGCCATTCATTATATCTTTAATACGCCAGAAGATAACTTAATCTGGGATGTTGGGCATCAAGCTTATCCGCATAAAATTTTAACTGGTCGTAAAGATAGAATTAGAACTTTGCGTAAAGGTGATGGATTAAGCGGTTTTACCAAAAGATGCGAAAGTGAATATGATGATTTTGGAGCGGGGCATAGCTCCACTTCGATATCAGCAGGTTTGGGTATGGCGGTTGCCGATAAGCTAGATCAAAAAGATAATAAAACAATTGCAGTAATTGGCGATGGCGCGATGAGCGCAGGGCAAGCATATGAAGCAATGAATAATGCTGGTGCTATGAAATCCAAAAATCTAATCGTGGTTTTAAATGATAATGACATGTCGATTGCACCGCCAGTTGGGGCTTTGAGTGCGCATCTATCAAGAATTATTTCATCAAAACAATATCGGAATATGCGTGAATTTGGTAAGAAATTATCCAATAAAATGCCTGATGCAATTAAGGTCGCTGCCAAAAGATCAGAAGAATATGCGCGTGGAATGTTAACGGGTGGGACTTTATTTGAAGAGCTTGATTTTTATTATGTTGGACCAATTGATGGCCATAATTTAAACCATTTATTGCCGGTCTTGGAAAACTTGCGAGATATGGAACAATCTTCCCCAATTTTATTACATGTGGTTACGCAAAAAGGCAAAGGTTATAAACCAGCCGAAGATGCAATTGATAAAATGCATGGAGTTGGAAAATTTGATGTAATTACAGGGGCGCAAGTAAAAGCAAAATCAAACGCCCCAAGCTATACTGCAATATTTTCAGAATCTATAATTCAAGAAGCTGCCAAAGATGATAAAATTGTAACCATTACGGCTGCAATGCCTGATGGAACTGGTTTAAAGAAATTCAAAGAATTATATCCAGATCGCTTTTTTGATGTTGGAATTGCTGAACAACATGCAGTTACTTTTGCGGCTGGAATGGCTTGTAAGGGTTATAAACCATTTGTGGCGATTTATTCAACATTCTTACAACGTGCATATGATCAAATCGTTCATGATGTTGCGATCCAAAACTTGCCAGTTCGTTTTGCGATTGATCGGGCTGGTCTAGTTGGCGCGGATGGGCAAACTCATGCGGGTAGTTTTGATATATCTTATTTAGGGGCTCTGCCAAATTTTATTTTAATGGCCGCAGCCGATGAAGCGGAATTAAAACATATGGTTGCAACCCAAGTTGCAATTGATAATATGCCATCAGCCCTGCGTTACCCAAGAGGTGAAGGCGTTGGAGTTGAAATTCCAGAGATTGGCCAAGCATTAGAGATCGGTAAAGGCCGCATTTTAAAATCTGGCGATAAGATTGCATTATTAAGTTATGGGACAAGATTAAAAGAAACTTTAATGGCGGCCGAGAATTTGGAAGCTTTAGGATTATCAACAACAGTGGCCGATGCCAGATTTGCCAAGCCTTTGGATCAAGATTTAATAAAAGAATTGGTTTTAAACCATCAAATATTAATCACAATTGAAGAAGGATCTGTTGGTGGATTTGGATCTTTTGTTTTGAATTATTTAATGGAAGATGATTTATTAAATACAAATTGTCAGATTAAAAACATGGTCTTGCCTGATATATTTATCGACCATAATGACCCTGCGAAGCAATATAAATCGGCAAAATTAGATGCAGATAATATTGTTAAGATGGTTAATGATATCTTAGCAAAACAGAGTTTAGTCGAGGCAGTATAATAATGCTGTCCTATTTTTCCAAAGAAGATATGAGTCTATCTGAGAAATTCTTCAGTCTTAATTTTGTATATTTATTTTTTATAATCTTAATCGGGGCAGTTGGATTTTTGGCTTTATATTCAGCCGCCAATGGTAATCTTGACCCATGGGCATTAAAACATTTAATCAGATTTAATTTAGGATTATGTGGTTTATTAGTTGTGGCCATGATTGATATTAGATTATGGTTTAAATTCGCTTATATAATTTACGCTTTAAGCTTGGCTTTATTGGTTGTGGTTGAAATCAAAGGTCAAATTGGTATGGGGGCGCAAAGATGGATCAATATTGGATTTATGAATTTGCAACCATCTGAAATTATGAAAGTTGCCGTAGTTTTGGCCTTGGCAAGATTTTTTCATCTAACCCCTATTGAAGATATTAAAAAAACTTTATTTTTAGTTAGGCCAGCCACAATCGCAGTATTGCCAACCGCTTTGGTGTTAATTCAACCTGATTTGGGAACGGCGTTAATGATATTAATGGTAACAGCCGTGATATTTTTTGTGGTGGGAGTTAGATATTGGATATTTGGAGTTGCGATTGGGTCGGCCATTGCATCGCTTCCGATAATTTGGCATTTACTTCATGATTATCAAAAGAAACGAGTGCTTACTTTCTTAAATCCAGAATCCGATCCGCTTGGTTCAGGATATCACATTATGCAGTCAAAAATAGCACTTGGTTCTGGTGGAGTATCGGGTAAGGGTTTTTTGCAAGGAACTCAGAGTCACTTGAATTTCTTACCGGAAAAACAAACTGATTTTATCTTCACTTTATTATTGGAAGAATGGGGATTTATTGGTGGAGTTAGTTTAATTATATTATTTGCAATTGTGATTTTTTATGGCATGATAATAGCAGTTAATATGAATAATCGATTTAGCAAATTATTGGTATTTGGTTTAATTGTTAACTTCGGATTATACGTTTTTATTAATATTGCAATGGTTACAGGATTGATACCAGTCGTTGGAGTTCCTTTGCCAATGATATCAAATGGAGGTAGCGCAATGTTATCTGTACTTTTTGGTTTCGGTCTGATAATGTCTTGCTTTGTTCATAAAAATATCCGTATCAATAGCAAATTATAATAATAAATTTTTGAGAAGAACTGAACATGTCAGCAAATAAAATATTAACAGCAAATGATCTTCCAGCTTTTACCATTGAAAACGGTTCTAGCGGTTCTCATATATTTGTAATCTGTGATCATGCTAGCAGAAACATACCTTTGAAATTAAAAAAATTGGGGCTTTCTGACGCCGATTTATCGAAACATATTGCAATTGATATTGGGGCAAAACAAGCGGCTCAATATATTGCCAAAAAATTTAACACGCCTGCTTTATATGCGAATTATTCAAGATTGGTAATTGATCTAAATCGTGGTTTAAATCATGAATTTTTAATTCCAGAAATTAGCGATCATATCGAAATTCCAGAAAATAAAAATCTATCAAAAGCCGATAGACAAAATCGAATTGATGAAATATTTACCCCTTATCACAATGCAATTTCCGATAAAATTGAGGATTTAATATCAAAAGATATTCAGCCAATATTACTATTAATCCATAGTTTTACCCCAGAGATGGATGGTAAAAAAAGACCTTGGGATATGAGTATCCTTTGGGATAAAAAATGTGATTTATCCAAGAAAACAATTGATAATTTAAGAACACAAAATCCAGAATTAACAATTGGTGATAATCAACCATATGATCCAACCTTGCTTATGGGTGACGATAGTTATAATCACACGGCGGTCAAACATAAGGTTAAATCGATCTTGGTAGAATTTAGGCAAGATTTAATTGATACTGATGAGAAGTCGGAATATTGGGCTGAGAAATTCTGCCAAGCTATCAAAGATGTTGTGCAGTAATTAACCAGTTAGCTAGTCCCTAAATAATATTTTAATCTTTATTTTGTAACAATTGATGAGTTTGGATCGGCTGGATTTCTGATTTGAGTTTCTTGTAATAAATCTCTGGCTAATGGGGCGGCGGATCCTGATCCACTTACTCCATGTTCAACAATTACGGAACAAACATATCTTGGCTTTTTTAATGGTGCGAAACCAACGAATAAAGCATGATGCCTTGATTTCCAATCCAAGTCTTCATTTTTTATGCCAGCGGCTCTTTGGGCTTTGGTAATTCTTTTTACCTGTACAGTTCCAGTTTTACCACCCATATGCATTTCTTTATCTTCTAACTGGGCTTTTCTGGCTGTACCTTTTTTGCCCGTCATAACGGCTTCCATGCCACGGATTACCATTTCGAGATTTTTTTTATCAATATTTAACACATGTTCTCTTTTTATTTTGGTATCAATGCCATCGATGGATTTTAATATTCTTGGATTGATTGCAACTCCGCCATTAATTAATCTAGACGTCATAACTGCCAATTGTAATGTGGTTGATTGAATATATCCCTGACCAATACCAGCCACAACTGTATCACCGATTTGCCATTTACGGCCAAGCTTACCCATTTTCCATGCTTTTGTGGGCATTAATCCAGATGCTTCACCTTGTAAATCAATACCAATTTTATCACCAAAACCAAATCTTTTGGCCATATCTCCAATTTTTTTAATTCCAGTTTTTCTGGCAATATCATAGAAAAAACAATCGCATGATTGCTCCAATGCCGAGACTAAATTAACCCAGCCATGACCACTTTGTTTCCAACAATAAAATCTATCACGACCAAATTCAGAATATCCAGGACAGTGAACTGTATAATTTCGATCAACAATTCCATTTTCCAAAGCTGCCAAAGCAGTTATCATTTTAAAAGTTGAGCCAGGGGAATATTGTCCCGAGATTGCTTTATTATTTAAAGGTTTATCAGGATGACTGATTAATTCTTGCCATTGTTCATTCGATATTTTTTTGGTAAATAAATTTGGATCAAAACTTGGATTGGAGCCAATTGAATATATATCACCATTATGAGCATCCATTATTACAGCCGCCGCACTTCTTTCTTGGGCTAATCTATTTTGACAAAAAATTTGTAGTTCAGCATCGATGGTTAATGATAATCTTCTACCATTTTGGCTATCATTACTTTTTAATTCACGGATTTCTCGCCCTGATGCATTGATCTCGGATTGGATTCTACCTGTATTTCCTCGTAATATATTATCAAAGCTTTTCTCAACCCCTGTTTTACCAATTCTAAAACCAGGTAGGGAAGTAATTGGGTCTTTGGTAATCTCTGCCTCACTGATTAAGCCAACATAGCCAGTTATATGGGCAGTAGATGATCTAAGTGGATAGTTACGTAATTTGCCTTCATTAATTGAAATACCGGCTAGATAAGGCAAGGCAACCTCAATTTTTGCCATTTGGTCCCAGCTTATATCTTCTTTAACCATGACAGGGGTGAATGATCTTTGCTTTTTTATCCGAATGTGAATTTCTTCTTCTTCTATTTCAGATATCGGGATATATCTTTTTAATGATTTGATAGTATCTTTAACATCATCGGCTTGTTCAGGAGTTAAGAATACTCTGAAATTCTGATTATTAACAGCAAGGGGTACACCAAATCTATCGGTGATTTCACCACGCACAGGTGGGATTAATCGCATTGAAATACGGTTTTTATCAGATAGGGTTTTATATTTATCTTTCTGGATAATCTGCAAATATCCAAGTCTTGCCGCCAAGCCCGTAAAAATCCCAGCATGAATCCCGGCGATTATAAATGCTCGCCTAGAGAATTCTTTGGATTTTTCGGTTTTCTTTTCTATCATATCTTAGTATTTCCGGCGATTTTTTGCTGTCTTGGGATAAGTTTATTTATATAATAAAGTGGGACAGTTGCAAGGGGGAATAAAATCGCACTTAAAATTGCACTGATTAATATTGGCTGAAAAGGAACAAGGGATAATTTTAATAAACAGAATAAAGCCCAATTAATTGCGGATGCTCCAAAAATAATAATTGCAAATCCCCACCAGATTAAGAAAAATCCTTGCCCCAATAAAAAAGTTCTTTGTACTTTTACCAGCCATTGTACGGATATAAATGCCAATGCTGTTATTCCCAAAGGCATTAATAATAAAAGATCCATTAATAAACCGATGATAAATACCAGAACTGGCGGTACTAATGACGGTCTAAAAATTGTCCAATAGAAAATTGCAATCATCAAAAACTGTGGGCGCACTTCACCAATATTACCGATTTGAATAGGAATTATATTAATAAAAAAGAATAGCGACATTAGAAAAACAACTAATGAATATTTGATAACTATTTTTAATTTTGAGGATTCATCCCCTATCCAGCCTTCTTTTTCAGACATCTTAGTCTAGATTGCCAGTAGATAGGGAGCCATCAATATTATAATTAATGATTTGAACATGGTTTAATTGTTTTAATTTTGATAATGGTTTTACGATTACGAGACCATCTTTTACTGATTTCACAACTCCGATATTTAAATTAGGCGGTAAAACTCCGCCATATCCAGAAGTTACAATTTTTGCGCCAATAGTAACTCCACTATCTTCTGATAAGCTTTTTAAAATAAGTTCATCATTGTTTTTACCAACAAGGATGGCTTTGTGTAACGTGTCTTGAATTAATACTGGGATGTGAGAATTTATATCATTTATTAATAATACTCTGGCTGAATTACGACCAGTTTCAATTACTCGTCCAACCATACCTTTATCAGATAATACGGCCGAGCCATTTTTAATTCCATCATTGCTACCGGCTGGAACTAAAATTGTTTTAACAAAACTGCCACCTGCATCCGCAATTACTCGAGTGGTTGTATAAGTCATCAATGGTTCTTTTTTGACATTTAATAGGCCACGTAAACTAAGATTTTCTGATTCTAATTTCAGTGCTTCTATATACCATTGTTTTAATCGCTCATTCTCGGCAACTAATCTTATATTCTCGGATCTTAATGCCCTGATACCTGTAAAATTATTAAATTTTGTGGCAGCTGAATTTAAAGGGGCGGATACGGTTTGTAATATTGGAGCAGTCAGATCAGTTATAAATATCCGTAAACCTTTAACCGCTGTGGATTCTAGCTGGCTAAAAAACATCAAAACAATTGCAATTAAAACCATTAAAGGAAAAGAGAATCTATCCCTTAGATATTTAATTGGGTAATTTAATATTCCAGATTTATATTGTGGCTTTTTCTGCAATTTTTACGGTCTCTTAAATAAAATATTTGATAATAAAAACAATATATATGGATATATCCTTTAAGGAAAGAAATTTTTACTATAAGTTAGTATTTTGTATATATTGTCCTATCCTATCATAAGCAGGTTAAAAATAAGATAGTTTTACAAGCAATTTTATGTATTTTCTAAAAAGGGATAAAAATATTGGAACAGAGCTCGGAAGAATATAATTTAAAATTTTATGGTATCGATATTGAATGCCCGAATTTATATATTGATAATTTAGAGTTGGCGGAGATTCTGGAAGTTTTTGAGAATTTCTCAACATCAGTATATTGTAAAGAAATATCCGATGGCGGTTCATGTATTATTGAACTTATATTTAGAGAAGAGCCTAATTTAGATGGGTTTAATGATTTATTAGAGCAATTGAAATCTGAATTTAGCCTAGAGATTAAATCTTATGATCAAAAGATTATTGATGATTGTAATTGGTTATTGCATGTATATGAGAATTTTCCACCGATTGTAATTGATAATTTCTATGTTTATGGCTCGCATTATGAAGGTGAGATACCGTCTGATTTAACTGGGTTACAGATTAATGCAGCAACTGCATTTGGTTCTGGTGAACATGGCACAACCAAAGGTTGTTTAGAATCTTTGCAAAAGCTAGCGAAAGATAATCAGTTTAAAAATATTTTGGATATGGGTTGTGGCTCTGGAATCTTGGCGATTGCGGCGTCTAAATTATGGGCTGATGCTGAAATTACTGCGGTTGATATTGATGAAGAAGCAATTAGGGTCACTGATCATCATTTAGATCTTAATCATTGTACGGATAGAATTAAAACAGAAGCCGGTGATGGCTATCATGCTGATATTGTTAAGGCTAGTAATTCATATGATTTAATAATTGCGAATATCTTGGCAGCACCACTTAAATTAATGGCAGAAGATTTATCGAAGAATTTGAGCGATAATGGTATTTGCGTTTTGGCGGGCTTATTACGTAGACAGGAACAAGATATTCTTGATATCCATGCCGAACATGGTTTGAAATTATTAAATAGTTTTAATATTGATAATTGGCAAATATTGACCATGCAGAAAGCTTAAATCTTGCTTGATTCTTGGTTTGTATATGCACTTATTTCTTCTGGATTTTTATCCTGTTTCTTTTTAATTAATCAATATTTTAAAGTATCGGGTAAATCTATAGTTTTCTGGTCAAGGTTATTTTGCTTTTTGGCTTTATTGCCTTTTTTCTTAAACGGCATGTTTACCCTGCCAGATAGCTCATTATTTTATCTGCTTTGTTTCTCGGTAGGACTGCTAGCCACATATGGTGATATAAAGTTTTTGAATTTATCAGTTAAATATGGTGGTGGGTTAGTATCAAGATTATCGCCTGTTTTGGTCTTAATATCTTTCTCAATATGGGTAGTTATTGATCCAAATTCAATTTTAAAATATCAAGATCAACCAATAATTATTCTATCAATTTTCATTGCCTTAATGGGCTGTTTATTTTTCTCTTTAAAGTTAAATAAATGTAATATTACTAAATCAGCATTCCTATCATTATTGCCAGCTTTGATTGCTTTGGCAATAACGGGTCCATTAAATAAACATGCAATGGATATAAGTGACCTTAATTCAGGGGTGTTTTCTTATATTCTTTTACAAAGTATTTTTATGGTATTTGTCTTATTGGTCTCAGATATGGTTTCTAGCAAAAAAGAAATATTTAATGTTAAAATATTTGACTTTAATAATTTAAAGATTGGATTTTTGATGATGATTATTTTGGCGGGAATTGGTATTTCTAAAAACTACTCAATGTCTTTTACTGATAATCCTGGCTACGTTAATGCTGTGATGTTGCTTTCGCCGATTTGGATATCTATTTTTTATAAAGCTATCAAACATAAAGAAGAATCTGATGTTAAATCTGCTATGGGTATTGTTTTCTCAGTCATGATTTTAATTTTGGCGACTTCTAATTAAGGTAGTTAATCTCTAACTTTTAAAATGACTTTGCCGATATTCTGACCAGATTCTAAGAAATCATGGGCTTTGCCTGCATCTTTTAAAGCAAATATTTTATTGATAATTGGTTTTATTTTACCAGTTTCAAATAAATCCCAAATATTTTTATAGATATCATCTCTGATTTCCTGCTTTTCTTCCAAGCTTCTTGGTCTTAAGGTTGAACCAGTTAGCTGTAATCTTTTTGCCATTATCCTAAATATATTTATATCAGCATTCCTGCCTAATTGAGTTGCGATACTTACATGGCGGCCAAATTCGGTTAGGCATTTAAGATTGTGATCTACATAGCTACCGCCAACCATATCAAGGATTATATTCACCCCTTGGTTCTCAGTTATATTTAATATTTCAGATACAAAATCTTGAGTTTTATAATTAATTACGTGATTAGCACCCAAATCTTTGCAAAATTTACATTTATCATCATTACCAGCCGTGATAAATACTTCTGCCCCAAATGATTTAGCCAGCTGTATAGCAGCAGTTCCAATCCCAGATGAACCACCATGGATTAATATTTTATCATTCTTTTTTAACTTCCCAATCATAAATATATTATACCAAGCGGTAAAAAATACTTCTGGGATTCCAGCGGCTTCGATATAAGATAGGTTTTTTGGTATAGGCAATATTTGTGAAATTGGAGCGGTGCAATATTCGGAATATCCGCCACCTGCGATAAGTGCACAGATTTTATCACCGATTTTAAAATCTGTATCCCCATTGATCTCAATTATTTCTCCTGCGACCTCCAAGCCAAGAATATCAGTAATACCAATTGGTGGTGAGTAATTACCTTGCCTTTGGATAATATCAGGGCGATTTATACCAGCGGCATAGGTCTTTATCAAAACCTCATTGATTTTGGGTTTTGGAATATCTGCCTCAGTTAAGATAATTTTATTATCAGATGCTTTGATTGCTAACATTGGTTAATCAAGTTCTTTATTTTTTTGGAATTCTGCTTGGTAGGCCACTTTTTGGTCTAACTGGCATAGTATTCTTTTTCTTTTCTACTTTCCATCTCTCAACAACAATCCCAAGTCCTTCGCCTGATTCATTTTCAATACGGCCAACTTGCATTAATAATTTAATCTTGCCGGAGGCTGCGACATCTGATCTTACTTTACCTTCTTCGCTTTCTCTAAAAAAGCTGATTATTAATGGTACTTCTACTAACCATCTATAGGCTCCAGAAATATTACCTTGATTAACGATATATACTTGATCGCTAGTAATTGTACGCATTAAATATTTATCTTTTTTAAGGCGATCGATTATTTTAGTCTGCTCTAAATATTTACTATATTGAATCCAACCAGTAGATGAGAAATATTTTTTAAAACCCTCCATCTTTTCCAAATAATCTTTATCACTAAAACTCAAAGCTTCAGATGCAACATCTTGAGCCCAATTTGTAACTTCATCAGCAGTGATATGGGCTTTGGTTGGGTTACTAGTAATATCAGCACCGGGGCCTTTAAATTGTAACCAATCGGGCAGGTCATTTTCTTCTTTTAAGTTTTTGGTTTGGTCAGGGCCTGATTTTATAAATCCTTGCTCATGCTGCATAAATGCATCACGGTTTTCATTCGTGATGTATTGAGCATAAGAATTTGTTGATACAAATAATAAGATAACAAAAAGATTTATATATTTCATGCAGCCTCTTTTACCATTGAACGGAGTACATAGTGAAGTATACCACCATTTTTATAATAATCCAACTCATCTAAGGTATCAATACGGCACATAAGGGTTACTTCTTTTTTATTACCATCTGAATCCGTTACAGTCATTACAATATCTTGTCTTGGTTGTAGGCCAGCCTCGATACCAATAATATCAAATGTCTCTGTACCATCAATTCCCAAGCTTTCATGTGTATCATTACCTTTAAATTCTAAAGGTAGAACACCCATCCCGATAAGATTTGATCTATGGATACGCTCAAAGCTTTTTGCAATTACGGCTTTAACGCCTAATAATCTAGTACCTTTTGCAGCCCAATCACGGCTTGAACCAGTACCATATTCTTTACCAGCAATTACAACTAGCGGAGTTTTATCATCGATATAATTCATCGCTGCATCGTAAATTGACATGTCTTCGCCAGTTTTAAGATATTTACTAAATCCACCTTCTGTACCAGGTACAAGTAGGTTTTGAATACGAACATTGGCAAAAGTACCGCGCATCATTATTTCATGATTACCACGTCTTGAACCATATGAATTGAAATCTTTCGCAGGTACTTGATGATTTTGCAGATATTCACCAGCAGGGGCAGATTGCTTAATTGCACCAGCAGGCGATATATGATCCGTTGTTACAGAATCTGATAATAATGCCAGAGCTCTTGCCCCGATAACATCAGATAATTCTGCAACTTCCATAGTCATACCTTCGAAATATGGTGGGTTTTGTACGTAAGTAGAAGTCATGTTCCAATCATAAGTCATGCCACCAGAAGTTTTAACTTCTTGCCATTCTTTTGGTCCTTCAAATACATTTGCGTATCTTTCGATAAACATTTCTGACGTCAAAGCCATTTTAACTGTGTCTTTGATTTCTTGATTTGATGGCCAGATATCTTTTAGATATACATCATTACCGTCTTTATCTTGACCAAGTGCGTCATTGAATAGGTCAATTTTTAAGTTACCAGCAATCGCATATGCCACAACAAGTGGTGGGGATGCTAGATAATTTGCTTTTACATTTTGGTGAATACGACCTTCGAAATTACGGTTTCCAGATAATACTCCACAAACAGTTAGCCCATTATCAACAACTGCTTTTTCTAATTCAACATCAAGAGGCCCTGAATTACCGATACAAGTTGTACAACCGTAACCAACAAGGTTAAATCCAAGTGCATCAAGATCATCATTTAATCCTGCTTTTTCAAGGTAATCGGTTACAACTTGTGATCCTGGTGCTAATGAAGTTTTAACCCAAGGTTTAACATCTAGACCAAGTTTTAAAGCGTTTCTGGCAACTAGACCAGCGGCGATCATAACATCTGGATTTGATGTATTGGTACAGCTGGTAATTGCGGCGATTACCACGGAGCCATTATCGATTTCATAACCATTGACTGATACTGATTTATCTTCTGGAATATAATCTTTAAATTCAGATGCTGCATTTGATAGTAAAATTTTATCTTGTGGTCTTTTTGGCCCAGAGATTGTTGGTACAACTGTACCCATATCAAGCTCTAAAATATCAGTGAATACTGGATCAACAGAATTCTCATCATGCCACATTCCCTGTGCTTTTGCGTATTTTTCAACAAGCTCAACTCGATCGGCATCTCTACCTGTAAATCTAAGGTAATTTATTGTCTCTTTATCAATTGGGAAGAAGCCACAAGTTGCACCATATTCTGGCGCCATATTACTTATTGTTGCTCTATCAGCCAAAGATAAAGTTGAGATTCCCTCACCAAAGAATTCAACAAATTTACCAACAACGCCATGTGCACGTAACATTTGTACAACTGTTAATACTAAATCAGTAGCAGTTGTACCTTCAACTAATTTACCGCTTAGTTTAAAGCCAATTACTTCTGGAATTAACATTGAGATTGGTTGACCTAACATTGCAGCCTCAGCTTCAATACCACCAACACCCCAACCAAGAACGGCTAAACCATTAACCATTGTTGTATGACTATCTGTTCCAACTAAACTATCTGGATATGCAAGGGTTCTACCAGTTTTTGTTTCATCTGCTTCTGACCAGATTGTTTGAGCCAAATATTCAAGATTTACTTGGTGACAAATACCAGTTCCTGGTGGTACTACGCGGAATTTATCAAAGGCTGAGCCACCCCAACGTAAAAATTCATATCTTTCTTTATTACGCTCAAATTCACGTTTTACATTATTATCAAATGATTTTGCATTACCTGATTGATCAACCATAACAGAGTGATCAATTACCAAATCAACATTTGATTTTGGGTTTATCTGTTTTGGATCACCGCCAAGATTAACCATTGCATCACGCATTGCAGCTAGATCAACTACGGCTGGGACACCGGTGAAATCTTGCATTAATACGCGAGCTGGTCTAAATGCGATCTCTTTCGGGTTCTTTTTTTCTTTTAACCATTCGGCAACTGCTTTTACATCATCCGTGGTAACTGTCTTACCATCTTCAAAACGTAACATATTTTCTAGTAATACTTTTAATGAGTATGGCAATCTTGTGATATCACCCAATTCTGATTTTGCTTTTTCCAAGCTAAAGTAATCATATTCTTTGCCATTTACTTCTAAAACTTCTCTTGTATTTAGGCTGTCTTTACCAGTAATGCTCATTTTTTGTATTCTCCCCAGTTATATTATTTATCAGTGCTCACATTTTTACACATTTTGTTTAATTATGAAAGATACTAATATCTATAAAGATTATTAATTTTTGTTAAAGATTTCTTTATTATAATAGTTGTAAGATTATAGGGCGATTAAATATTTTTAAAAAAACTTTGCAAAGGGGAAATAAATGCAAGTATACGTTAAGGGAAGACAGATTGATGTTGGAGATGCACTACGTGAACATGTAGAAGCATCAATAAAAGAAACATCAGAGAAGTTTCTAAATAATGCGATTGATGCAACGGTTGTTTTCTCAAAAGAAGCAAATCACCTATTCAAAGCAGATATCGTAATTAATATGGGTAGCGGTATAATGCTACAAGCAAACCATAAATCCGAAGATCCATATCCAGCATTTGACCATGCTGCGGCTCGTGTTACCAAAAGAATGCGCCGTTATAAGGGTAAATTAAAAGATCACCATAAAAAGATGAATGAAGTAGAAATTGCGCAATTAAAAGCAATGTCTTACACCATCAAAGAAGAAGATTTCGAAGAAGAACCAGTAGCAAATGAGCCAGCGATTATCGCGGAAATGGCAACAACCATTCAAAAAATGAGTCCAAGTGATGCAGTAATGCGGATGGATTTGGCTGAATTACCGGCTTTGATGTTTAAAAATAGTAAACATGGCGGCTTAAATATGGTTTATCGTAGGTCGGACGGAAATATCGGTTGGGTTGATCCACAAGATTCTTAAAATAAATATTAGTATATAACTAGTTTTAATTAAATAAAATGACTTAGAGATCATAGCTCTAAGTCATTTTTGTAAAAAACACTTTATTTTTTCATAAAAAACAGGCATATTGTTAAACATGATAGAAATAAATAACGTGATATATGAGCTATGTGTAAATAGCAAGAAACAAGCTTTACAAGCAATGTGCGATAAGGCTTGTGAAGAGTTTGGTGTTTGTTCAGAAGACTTAATTAAATGTTTAATTGAACGTGAAAGAATCGGCTCAACTGGAATCGGTAACGGGGTTGCAATGCCACATGCCAAAATCGAGGGGATTACAAAAATTGTAAATATCCTTCTTAAATTGGAAACTCCAGTAAATTTTGATGCAATTGATGATCAACCAGTAGATATTATCTTCCTAACTTTGGCTCCAGTGGGTCCAACAAGTGGTGAACAATTACAATATTTGGCAAAAGTCGCTACATTTTTAAAAGATGGACAAATTGCTGAAAAATTAAGAATCTCGGAAAGAGAAATAGAAGCCGCATCTGTGGTAAGTGAATGGCAGATGAAAAGAGCCGCTTAATAGGTTTTTTTAAATTGAATTTCAATCTTTCACTTGCATTAAAAAGCAATTTATTGTCAAATTTAATGGAACTACCATTTATTTTTAGATAATTCATTACATAGAATTATGCCGTGTAAAACAGATTAGATTATTATTTATTTGAAGAAGTTATATAATGCAGCCAAGCCGTAAAATCAGAGAATATATAAGTTCTTATAATGTTAGAGAGCTAAAAAAACATCTTAAAGCTGGTGATGTCCCGTCCAATTTAATTCATGATGCCCTTGTTAAATTCGTAAGATCTAATGATATTGATATGATTGATTTTACCTTAAAACATGGCGGTAAAACTGATCTCCATAATTCGGCATTAATGAGATCTGCAGTTAGCAGGGCAGATGGCGGAGTTGCTATTATTAGATGTTTTCTTAATAATGGTGCTGATCCTGATGCGACTTCATCATCGGTTCTAATCGAAGCGATTAAACATGATAATATTGCAGCTATCCAAGAGTTATTTAAACATGGGGCGAGTTTTAAACATATCAGGAGCCAATTATATTCTGATATTGTAAGAAATGGGCAATCTGAAGTTAGAAAATTAATCATCAGCCATTCAGAACGGCAAGTAAAAGCTGAATTTGCAATAGATAAAAGCCAAATCGATTTAAAATTCTTAACTGATCCCTTGGATTACAAGGGTGGTACAGGTTTGATAATATTAGCAAAATCAGGCAGGTTTAAAGAGATATCAGGTGAGAAATTCTTCAAAGATATCCCTTTGCGTGATTTCTTTGCAAGTGATATCAGGGGCAATTCGGTTATAAATATTCTAGCCTTCAGGGGCGAATTACAGTCTTTTCTTGAAAGCTCATATTTCGTGGGTAAAAATTCGGCTGAACTAAGAACTCTATATAATGGGTTGCCCTTTAACTATAAAAAAGAGATTGATCTTCAAGCGGTTAAAGAGAAGATTCAGCATATTAATAATGTAACTTGGATAAAATCTAAAAAGATTAAAAAGATAAAATTTAAGAAATAAAGTTATCAATAATTTCTTTGATAAGCGGAATTATCGAAGTGGTTAAGCCAAAAGCAAATAATCCAGTTGTAACAATCGTACCCCAAACGCGAACCAATACATTAGTTCTCGCTTTATCAACCATATTGATATAGATCCTGGTTAATAAAGGAATTATACCGGCTAAGATAAATATAAATAAGCCACGGATAAATATAATGATGCCGTAATCAATTTCAGACATTCCAGTAACTGCTGGGACACCTGGGCCACCGATCATTTTGTCAATTTCAACAATTCCAGTTGGGCTGATTAAAGAAGAATCAACCATGTAATTATCAGTTAGAATATAAGCAAGTAGACAACTTGCAACAAATATCAACATTATTGGCATTGATTCGGTTGGTTGCGGGCCTTCTATTTTGGATGTGATATTATCTCCACCCTCAAACCTAGCTTTTCTTGCCGCAAGCATCTTATCCTTTGCGCCAATATATTTCTTTTCTTCTTTTTTCCTAAAACCCATTGATCTAACCCCAATATAAAAAAATTATAATACATTTTAAAAGATAATATTTATTTAAGCAATAATTATAAATCATCTTACCTTAGGTTATGAGTTATAGTTTAATCTTTTTAGGCTTCTGCCTCTCAGCATATATGGTGATTCCTTGTGAAGCAGGTTTTTTTATAGGCATTTGTATCATCCGTATTAGTTCAGCTGGATGAGTTTTCCCTAATTCTTTATAAAATTCAATAGCCTGATTTTTTTGATTCTCATATAAGCTTAAATATTGATCAGAAGTTAAATCCAAATCCTTGGCATTATTATATATATATGCCTGTCCTTGGAATTTAGACATTTTTAGCAATTGATCGTTAGTAAGGGTTCTTTTGAAATTACTGCTATTGAAGCGCTTTAATAGAGAATGCTCCTTTACTTCTTTTAAATACTCAATCTGTCTGTCAGTATAGTAATTGGTAGATAGCTGATGATCAAGATAGGCCAGAGCTCTAAAACATAATATTTTACCGTTTTTTAGATTATCTATATTATTATCGACTAAGGTCTTGGCAATCAGGCAATTGAGTTGTTCCCTTGTGAACATGGTTTCTAAATATTGTTCATATTCTTCATTATCTTTGGATAGTTGATATAGCTCAGCATAGAATTGTAGAGAATGGGCATTCGCATCCGCTTCTTCCATTAGGTTGATTAATACTGCGTAATCTAATCTATAATTACATGTTGTTCTACTGAAATCTTTATCTTTGCTTTGATAAAGATGGGCCATTTCATGTATTAAACTATAGGCAATGTTACCAATAGAATCAAATTTATCTAGATATATTCTCTTACGATCTTTGTTGATTCTGGCATAAGTAGTTACTTCATTATCATCTTCGCTGAGAATTATTTTATAATTATCTTTTATTGCAATATCAAGTAAGAATTTACCCGTAGGCGTTACTTGAACAAGTTCTAAGGCTTTTTTGGTAAGGAAAATTTTATTTGGGCTTAGATCAGATTCCTTGGTATCGATTGGAAGAAGGCTATCGATTTTCTGGGATTGCCTATTGAAAAGCTTAGGCAGAAATCTTTTCATTTCTTAAAACGATCTATATTTAACTTAGTCACATTAGTTTTAGCAGGCTTTTTAGGTGTCTGAGCTTCGGCTAATTCTTGTTTTAATCTTGCGATCTCATCTTGTAATTCATCTAATTTCGGAGCTGGTTTAGGTGCTTCTTTGATTCTATGGATTGCTGAAATTGTTCCAATTTTAACTTTATTTCCAGCATTTGTTTTAACACTAGCATCAGCAGTGTCGATTATAATATTATTACCTGCTGATATTTTGGAATCTTCTTGGGTAGAGCCAATTTTAACATTATTTCCAGCTGAAACTGTATTTTCAATTCCTAGATGGCGTATCTCTACATTATTTCCAGCTTTAATATAATTTCCCAAGCTAATAACCCGATCTATTGAGCAATTATTACCAGCATTCAATATATTTTGGCTACCGATTGAACTATTGATTTTAATCTTGTTTCCAGCTGTGATTACAGAACCTGATAGAAATCTCTCAGCTGTAAAATTATTTTTAGCCTTAGCTTCTAAATTCTGACCAGCATTATTAATTTTAATATTATTGTCAGATATCAACTCAGCATCAGAGCCAATCTTACCTTTAACCTCTATACCAGATAATTCTTGTGTAGATGATGTTGTATTGCCAGTAATTACTTGCCCATTGATTGTAATGGTACTATTTCCACCAGAGATGATGGTTCCATTTCCAGAGGAAATAACACTTTTGCCAGAAAATATATTGGAGAATTTGGAAGAGCTACTGCTTTGCTTGGCTTTAACCGTAATTTTTACTCTATCTTTAACATTGCCTTCTATTACAACTCCGCCATTTTTAACTATGATCTTTGTACCATCTGGAATATCACAGGCTAAGATTACGCTATGTTCAAAGATGTTTTTCTGACCGGCTTTTACTGCTCTGATTATTTCTGGTTGCTTTTGCATGATGATACCTACTTGTTATTTTTATAATAATTTAACAGATAATAGCCATAATAACAGCTTATGTCAAGATTTATTCTGGCAAATATAGTTGTTTATTGATTTATAATGATATAGGATTTTATTATTGTAACAACTTATAAACATGATGGGTTATTAAAATGAAAAAAATAATTGCTAACTTATTGATATTATCAATACTTATTTTACCAAATACTGCAAAAGCATCATCTGAGATACATGACGTATTGAAATCTTTAAAAACTATGCATGAATTTGAGATCGAGCCAATTGGCAGAGCTTATGGCATGGATGGCTGGGCTTTGATCAAGGGTGATAAAGTTGAATTTGCTTATACTACCCCAGAAGGTGGAATTATAATGGGTGCATTATTTGGTCCAGATGGAGATTCTGTGACGGCTAAACAATTAGAGCAATATAGAAATAAAAAAGATGCGGATGAAATTCCAGGCGTTTCTGCTGAACAAGTAAAGAATAGCCCAAAGGCAGAACAATTCTACCAAGAGAGCGAAAAAGCAAATTGGTTTAAGCTAGGTAAAGATGATGCGCCTTATATATATGTGTATATGAATGCAGAATGTGTCCATTGCCATGAATATTGGAATAAATTGGCATCACATGTCGAAGAAGGTACGCTACAGGTGAGAATTATACCTTTTGGTAATTTAGATCTTAATAAAGAGAATGGTTCAGCATTGCTTGGTATGGGTGATAAAGCCGCTGCTGCTTGGATTAAAAGAGCAAAAGGTGATGCGTCTTTGATTGATAAAGCACAAGCAACCCCAGCAAATCTTGCAAAAATCAAACAGAATCAGGATTTAGCAGTTAAGTGGAATTTGCAATCAACACCGTTTACAATCTATAGATCGCCACAAGGTAGTAAGATCAAGGTAGTTCTTGGTCAGCCAGATAATATATTATTGCTCTTATCAGAATTTTTATAGTTCTTAACAATTTGATAATAATTTAGATGCTAAGGTTTGTATAACGTGAGTTTAAAGCTATTTACAGGATTTTATAAATGATAGAAGCAGCGCTTGCGACTTGCATATTTTTAGCAGCGGAGAATTATTCAGTACCTCCTGCTGTATTAATGGGGATAATGAAGGTAGAGGGTGGAAAAATAGGTCAACAAGTTAAGAACACCAATGGTTCTTATGATCTAGGCCCGATGCAGATAAATACAATTTGGTTGCCAGAGCTTGCGAAACACTGGAAAGTAAGCAAATCTACAGCCAAAAAATGGGTAAAAGACGATGGTTGTACAAATGTTGGGGTTGCAGCTTGGATATTAAGGAAAAAGGCTAGTGATGCAGGTTCTATATATACAGGGATTGCGCATTACCATTCAAAAACTCCAAGTCTGGGAACTAAATATAGAAGGAAAGTAATAAAAGCGATGCATGAACAAGGTTTGTTACAAAGAAAGGTTCTGGCGTATAAAAGAGCTAATCATAAAACAAACATTAAAGTGCATAAAGATTAAGGAAGAATAGGGGTTTGTCTAAAATAAATAATTTGTATCTTTGCAAGATTAAATAAACTAGATAAGATATAATATAGTTCGTTTTAGTAACAATGTTTAACTAGAAAAAAGTTGTGTTTCATATGAAAAAATTTACTAAATATAATAAAGTTTTAGCCGTGGTTATCTTGGTAGGATTTATGTCTGCTTGTACTTACCACCCAAGTTCAAAAGTAAAAAATGTCCAAATGGTTGTTGAGCCAGATCCTGTATCTTTAAGAATTGCTGATGCGGTTGATAAAGTAAGCGCATCTTTGGAAACTTTGGCAAAGGTTGAACAAGCAAGAACACCTAATGCTTCTGTATCATCAATACCAAATGCACCTATTGAGCTGAAAAGAACAGTATCTGTTGAATGGACTGGCCCAATCGAGCCAATTGCTAAGAGATTAGCAGCCAGAGCGGGATATAGCTTTAATGTAAATGGTAAAAAACCACCAGTTCCAGTAATTGTTAATATAGTTTCATTTCAAGAACAAATTGTTGAAGTGTTAAGAAATATTGGTCTGCAAGCTGGTAAGCGAGCGGATATAATAATTGATACTGAAAATAGAGTTGTGGAGGTAAGTTATGCACCTATCAATGCAGGTTAAGACTTTTACATTCATATTTGCGGCTATTTTTGCATTCGTAATTTCTGGCGAATCACATGCTGCTCCTAGAACAATTGAGCAATTACAAAATATTGAAGAAAATTATGATGGATCGGATCTTGTTATTGGTTCAGGTTCAAAAGAATTAGATGATTTTGGTTTAAACCTTAAACGTGATGCTCAAAGGGAAGCTGCGCTTTCATTTGGTGCGCGTGGTGGACTTGCAAGACGTAATTTTGAAATTATGGAAGCGCTGACTGGGCACGAATCGACTTTGGAGCGAGTGTTTAACTTTAGGCAATTAATGATTAATGCGCCATCTGGGCTTTTAATTGAACCACCAGTGATTAGATCATCAATGGATAATATGGTTGTTTCAAGCAATGGAGTTGAGGCAGCGGTTGCAGATAGAGTATATAATATTAATAAATCAGCCAAGATAGTAAGCGCACCTAGAAATTGGAGACAATATCTTGATATGCCTTGGGAATCAGAAGTTGAGCCACCACCAACAATCTTATGGCCAGAAAATGAAGAAGAAAAAATTACTTGGTCAAAATGGATCCAAGAAGGTTGGAAAGCCGGTATTGAGCAAGCTGATGAAAGTTTTGAGGCTAATTTAACAAGATTGGTTGCTGATTTTAACGGCATGATTAAATATAAAATGTTAGTGGCACAAGGTATGATTTCAAGGCCATATGCAATGCATGAAGATCGTGGAGTTACAGTTACAAAAGACGAAAACATGATGCGTGTTGGGGATCGTGCATTGAAAATCACAGGTCCATCTCAATTCCAAAGGGGAGCAGAAAGATGGAGACCAGCAGACCAGTAAGCCTTCTTAAAAAAGGTATAGATGATGTAAAAGAAACCTGGCCGGACGAGCCATCAAGATTTTCTCAAACCGATTTAGATGGGTTTATGTCTTGGTGTATTAGTAAAGATTCATCTGATATTACTTTCCAAACTAATAGACCTGTATTTAATGAAATACATGGTGTTTTATATCCTGCAACTTACAGACCATTTGATGCGACTGATATGGCATCAGTTGTAACCCAAATGTACGGTAGTGAAGCTTTGGCGATGCTAACTGGTGGTCGTGATATTGATATTGCTTATGAAGTGATGATCGATAGATATAATAGATTCAGATTCAGGGTTAATATGACGGCTATTTTAGTCGATGGTCGCGATGGTATTCAGATAACTTGTCGTGCCCTACCTAATACTCCGCCAACCATGGCAGATTTAAGTATTGAACAAGAAATAATTGATGCATGGCATCCAAGACAGGGTTTAGTATTAGTAACTGGACCAACGGGTAGTGGTAAATCAACTTTATTGGCTGCTGGAAATAGAATGTTAATTGAAAGCACACATGGTTGTGGTAAAATGTTGACCTATGAAGCGCCGATTGAATTTACCTATGATTCAGTTCAAAGTAACAGAAGTTTAGTATCACAATCAGAAATTCCAAGACATTTACCAAGTTTCGCAGCAGGCGTTAGAAATGCTTTGCGTCGTAAGCCAGAGATTATTCTTGTGGGTGAATCACGTGATAGAGAAACAATATCTGCATCAATTGAAGCCGGGCAAACGGGGCATACAGTTTATTCAACCGTGCATACAACAGGTGTGGCGGCAACAATACGACGGATGGTCTCAACTTTTGAACCATCGGAGAGATCAGAGAGAGCTTTCTCATTGGTTGAAACATTAAGATTAATTGTAACTCAAACCCTTGTCCCAAAAATTGGTGGCGGTCGGATGGGTTTACGGGAATGGATGGAATTTTCAGAGCCAGTTCGGGAAAGATTACTGAATATGGATTTTGAGAAATGGTCTTATGAAGTGATGCAAATGGTACCTTTATTGGGTCAAACCATGGAGAAATCGGCTCAGAATGCTTTTGAAGCAGGTTTGATCGAAGAGAGATATTATTTAATGTATGCACAAGGTAATAAAAAAGCCGATTCTGAAAAATTAGATAAAATGATGGCAGATGCCAGAGATAAAAAAGAATCAAGTGGGAGTAACTAATGTCAGATAGAATGATTGCAGATGGAGAAAAACATGGTGCATGGCATTGGAGGAATAGCATGAAAACAGTTCGTTTCTTTATGTTTGATGCCAAAGCTGGTGCCTTTATTCTTCTACTTATAATGCATTTTCGGATATGGACTTTTTTATTGGCGATTACAACTAATATCATATTCTATATCTTGGAGAGGAAGGGTTTAAGATTTGGCTCTGCTATCCGTGCGATTAGAGTTTGGTTTATTGGTCAGAAAAGGCCAGCTACGGTTTATACAGAAAAAAGAAGGATGAAAGATACTGGAAGTGTTTAAAGGTATTTTAAATTTGAGTTTAATAGTTTTTATTTTGAAGGTTTATAAGATGGTTATTTGTTCTAAGAATAATATATATACAGGTTTTTTATTGTTAACTTTGTCAGTATTCAGTTTTAATGCATCGGCTGGTTTTGAGATAAAGCAAATGGCAAAAACTAGCTATAAGCCAAAAGCAGATATTCAAATACAAGATATGTTCTCTGATATGGATATGGGCATGGATGAAGATATTATTGAGGAAAATCTTGTTGTTGAGGCAGAGCCATTACAATTTGAAGAAGCTGCGCCTATTGCTGTTTTTACACCGGAACCAATTATATATAATACTCCTGCACCTGCGCCAACGCCTGTGATTACTATGGCTGAGCCAATAATAGAGCCAGTAATAATACAAAGACCAGCTGAGGTTATTGCTCAACCAGCTCCTGTTATTTCAGAGCCAATAGTTACCATGCAAGATAATTACCTACCGGTTGCAAATAGTAATCCACCAGTCGCACAAAACTCAGAAGCTAGATCTACTCAATATTGGAAGGGTGCTGCAAATGCTTATTCTGGAGGTTATAAATATGAAGAGAGAATTGATTATGATCTTGGCTCTTATATTCCAAAAGTAATTGCGAATAAGAGTTATGATGTTGTTAAAGTTGAGCCTAAAGCAGAAGAGATAATAAAGCCGTTGCTAGTTAATAATATTTGGAGTGCCAATATCGGTGATAGTTTAAGATCGGTTTTAGAGGATTGGGCTAATTTAGATGGATCTAAGCTTATTTGGTCAATCGAATATGATTATAAATTATCATCAGATTTTGAATCAAGCGGTAGCTTTGAAAATGCAGTTGAAGAAATGCTAGACCTACATAAAACGCTATCACCACAGCCTTTTGGAGAATTAATGGTTGATAGTATGAATAATAAGTCATTGATAATTAAGACATATTAAAATATTTTTTTAATAGAATTGTTATTTTTCGACAGAATGTAAATAATTGTGTTATAATATATACTGTATGTATTGTGATTTAAGTCTATATTTAGCGGTAATAAAAATGAAGTCAATTTTTAAAATCTCAAATTATCTAAAGATTTGTCTGATTACTTTTTGTTTTTCAGCATTTTTAAGCTCGGCTTCTAGCATCCTAAATAATAATTTCATTAAAGATTCTAAAGCTGCTTGTACGGTATGTGCTGGTGGACCTTTGGGACAATGTACTCCGCTTTCCTCTGGAATGCAAAGCGCGTTGGTTCAAATATATAATGAATCTTTAATAGACCAGATGCAGGATGTTTATGATGATTTTGTTACATCTTGGCGAGATAGGCTTACGGAATCTAATACTTCCTATGAGAAAGTTGTCCTAGAAAAAATAGAAGAAGTTACTGATGCTATCCTAACATGGCAGAATTTATGGTATTGGTATGATGTGAGACCAATATTACAAGAAACCACAGCTCAAAATATAACCATGATTGTTGATCAGACTAGAAATATCGGTAGCTTTTTTGATGCTGCTCAACAAGTAAAATCATATCAAATGGCTCATAGTTTAGATAATGAAAACCATAAAAAATATCGCCCAAGTGAAAATATGTGTGTTATTGGAACCTCTTCTAGCGGTTTTACCAGAGCTAATTTAATCAGGCGGGCAATGAATTCTGCCATGCCAATGGAATTTATTAAACCAGAGTTAAATGTAATTGGAACATCGGCCGTGGATGGTAACGGTGCATATACATTGAGTGTTTGGGACGAATATGTAGCAAGATATTGTGATGTAACTGCCAATGACCAAAATGCGGGATGTCTTGCGACCGCTCCATTTGTTGATCAAGATATAAAATTATCGCATATTATTTTTGATAGGCCAACTTTGGATATAGCAGATGCTGATTATAAGATGAATTTGGATCATTTAATCCGTAATATCGTAAATCCACAAGTTCCAGAGACCATGACGGAAGCAACTCTTCTTACTGAAGATGGTCGTACAAAATATCTAGAGAGAAGAGTTAATTACGCCAGAAGAGGTGTGGTTTACGAAGCTCTATCACATGTGATTGCCAGAAGAATGCCAGGTAGTGATCAAAATGCGACAATTGATGAGCTATTAGGTTTTGCAGGGGTTAATGCAGGTGATTATGGTTTAGGTGATAATCCAAGTTATGAAGAAATTATGAATGTGTTTTCTAGGGATCGATTTAGAACTGGTAAATACCAAACTTCTTTAATAGAAAGTCCAGATGCTAATGTTAGAGAGCGAGCGGCTATCGAAGGTTTTAAGTTTATGCATCATCATGATCAGTTGGATTTGATGGATAGAATGAATTTGTTATTGGCAACTCAAGTATCGATTGCTATAAATAATAACTAGCAATTATTAATTGAGTTTTTAATTTAAGATTAATTATGTAGGTAAAATTAAGTTGATAAATAATATAAAAGACATATTTATTAAAATTCGCAAAGCTATTATTGCTTTATCTATTATTGCCTTGTTCAATCTTTA
>CALDHH010000143.1 GCA_937941575.1 uncultured Alphaproteobacteria bacterium
TGATCTGGAAAAATACCATCTTTACCCACATTTGCTCCAGAGTTACAATAATCAGCCCTAGCACAAGGAGAACCAGCAGCACCATAAAGAGTACCAGGAGCAGCAGAATCAGAGAAGTATTCAGCAGCAATACCACAAGCCAATTCATCTACATTTGCGCCAGCTCCACCTGTAAATAATGATAGATAAGCAGCTCGATAAGCATTTCTCATATCAATCTGAGCCTGTGCAGTAGGATCAGTGCCTACAACAGAAGTTAAGTTATAAGCATTATGGTTAGGTAATTTAACAACACCACATAGGGTCCTGTTAATTTGATTACCATATGAGAAAACAAAATGATCACCAGCTTGTGCATTACCAGCTGCATCTATAAATTGTGGAAACCCCGTATTTTGTGTTATCCAAGCAGCAGGTGCAGGTCCAGGAGGCGTCATTGGATCAAGTGGTAATGTAGCGCCATTACCAGTTGCCTGTAAATGAGAAAGATTATATGCTTTCTGACATACTTTAATTTCTAAAAGACGCCCAATAGTCGACATAGTAACCTGAGGAGTGGCTAAATCGCCTATTAGAGATTGCCTATCGGTATCATTTAAAACACTTACAACATAAGTACTCCATATATTACTACCTAAATTTGATCCCCATTCTGCTAATTTCAATACAATCAATTGACCGCCATTGAAACCACCACCGATTGGAACCAGAATACCCAAAGCAAATACAAATCTAATTGGAGCCCAAACCATATTATGACGACCACCGCCAAATTGACCAGTTCTTGCAGTATCTGTTACAACTGACACAATTGCCCAAAAAGCGATAAAAGCAGCAATAACCATAACGGCAGCACTATAAGTACCCAATGCAGCAGCTAGACCGTTCTGTAAAGCACCACCAGTTCCAAATGCACCAAGTCTTAAAACTTGGTTCAGCAAATCAATTGCTATATCAGGGTGAGTACCAACATTGGCAGCTCCACCTGCTCCAATTGTTACGTTTGAATAGAAAAGACCATTACCGGCTATACCTTGTGGATTAGTAAAGTCCGTTGCAGGACCTGCAGCCAAGGAAAATATCTGAGCTATTACCTCTGTATTAAAGAAAGTATTTGTAACGGCAAGGAAGATAGTTGTTATTATTGCCAATATCATCAAGACAACTGCACCAAATATACTATATTGATACAGACTTTTATCTTCACCCGTTCTTAAATTATACCAAGCCTCACCGATTAAATCTCTTATTCTAATCTTTTTATAATTATTCATCCCATAAAATTTTGCTGGGTGATTTGGCTCTAACAATCCTGATTGAATAAACATTAGCGCAAGAGTTCTAACAAAAACTGTTCCAATATGACCAAAGGCAGGCATTGAAAGCCTGAATTGGGGCATAAATAAGAATGCTGCTACTGATTTTCCGCTTATGTTTCTATCACTCATGTTGTTTAAACCTTTATAAGATATATGTTTCAGTTTAATAGGATATTTAAATACTTGAAATTATTCCAGTTCAAACCACCTATTATACAAGTGTTATTGTTTAATTTTATCTGATAAATATTAAACAGTCAAATTTACTTATGTATCATACTAGCTTATGTTAATTAAAATTTAGTTAAAATTTTATCTATTTCCTTGTTTTATAAAGGAATAGCCCATATATTATGTATAAATGACCCTTAATAAATTATTAAACTGCTTTGTCCAATAGTTAATAGAATCAAATTTATTCTTCAAGTAATGCTTTAATAATCTCTTCTTCACCATCTTTTAGCTGAGTTTCTATTTGGTGATTTGATATTTTAATTTCTTTTTCTTTAAAATCTTCTTCTATCTCTGCAACAACTTCAACGAAGCTTGGGCTTTTGAAATCAATATCTACTAATTTCTTAGCATAGCTTTCAGATTCAGAACCTTCTAGGCCTAGCTTATCTGCAGCCCATAAGCCTAAGCTCTTAACTGATTTTACTCTAACTTTGAATTTTGTCTCTTCATCATTCTTGAATTTTGCTTCAAAAACGTCTTTACGTTTGTCTAGACCACTCATTTTATACATCCCTTATTTGGTTAAAATTAATAAACTTTATTATATATAAGCTATATTACTTAAATCAAGATTAAAGATTAAGGTAAAAATTGCTCTTTTAATATTCTTTCATCTAAGTTCATATCTGGATCAAATAATATTTGGCAATTTATTTCTGAATTCTCAAATATCTCTACCCTTTTTACTTGTCTTACTTCAATAAAATCAGCAACTGCGCTTACTGGTCTTTTATCTGTTTCTAAAACATTTAATGTAATCTTTGATTTATTTGGTATTAATGCTCCGTTCCAACGCCTTGGACGAAAAGCGCTAATTGGAGTTAAAGCTAGAACATTTGCATTTAACGGTAATATTGGCCCATGCGCCGATAAATTATAAGCTGTACTTCCAGCTGGCGTAGAGACTATTATCCCATCACAGATTAATTCTTTTAATCTTACTACATCATCTATTACGACTTCTAATTTTGCAGCCTGATGAATTTGACGAAGAAGCGATACTTCGTTAATCGCAAGTGCTGTTTTTTCTTCTCCGTGAATATCGATAGTATTCATTTGTAATGGGGTTAAGTTACAAATTTGCGCTTGCTCAACCCGTTCCATTAAATCATCTGGCTTATATTCATTAAGCAAAAAGCCAATTGAACCTTTATTCATTCCGTAGATTGGTAGCTTGCTTTCAATATTATCATGCAAAGCATGTAACAAAGTTCCATCACCGCCAAGAGCAATAATTACATCCGCTTCTTCTTTTGAATATTCACCATATTTTTTAACCAGTAATTCTCTTACTTCTAAACTATTCTTATTATTTGCTGAGAAAAAAGAAAGTTTCATTGTTTATTTAGAGCCTATTACAAAACTATGGTTAAGAGGTTGCCCCTTGGCTTTGGAATTAGTAACCGCAGAATCTAAGAATATCAATGCTTTTTCTGTAGCGCTAGTAACGCTCATTCCTCTAGCCATTGATACAGCAATTGAAGTTGATATTGATGCACCCGCACCATAAATCTTACTTCCGCCAATCATTGGAAACTGAATTAAGCTATCACCTTCGTCTGATACAACTATTCCTGCTGAACCATCCGATATCATATCTCCGCCTTTTAATATTACTGAATCTGCTCCATAAGTATGCAACATATCTGCTGCATGTTGCATGGTTTCAATATCTGTAATTTCCATTCCTGTTAGCAATTCTGCTTCCCTAATATTAGGAGTAATTACATTGGATATAACCAGTAGGCGCCTTTTATACAAATCAACTGTCTGTTTATCCATTATTTGAGCACCATCTGGGCCAATCATTTCTGGGTCAGTTATAATATATTTGATACTATTTCTTTTTTCTTCTAAAACATCCACCACATGATTTATTATATCTTCGTTATATAATGTACCAATCTTAATGACACCTACGCCCATTGAATCAATTGCTTTTATCATTTGTTCTGCGACTAGCTTACCAGATAAAATCTGCACATTTGAAACAGAATTAGCATTCTGAACTGTAACAGCAGTAATCGCAGTAGTTGCATAACCGCCCATCGCCATTGCTGTTTTGATGTCACCTTGAACTCCAGCCCCGGCACATGGATCAGATTCTGTTACTGTTAAAATACGGCCTTGCATTACATTTTCCCCAAAGAATAATTATTAAGCTACGCTAGATTTTGAATTATCTAGTTCTTCTATATCATCACAAATCTTATCTACTACTAACTTAACCAAGCCATTATCACTACCTTCTGCCATTACTCTTATTAATGGTTCAGTACCTGATTTTCTAACTAAAATTCTACCAGTATCACCCAAGCTATCTTCACCTGTTTGCAATATTTTTTGAACCATTTTTGATTGTAAGTCAACATCGGTTTTATATCTAATATTTTTTAATATTTGTGGCAAGGGCTTAAATATCTGGCAAATATCACTTACTTTTGCATTATTATTTTTTTCACGATATTTTTGGATTACTGATAATATTTGTAAACCAGCAACAATACCATCACCCGTTGTACCATAATCACCAAGGATTATATGACCTGATTGTTCACCACCAAGATTATATCCTGATTTCTTCATCTCGGATACAACATATCTATCACCAACTCCTGTGCGGATTAGATTGATTTTATTTTCTTTTAAAAACAACTCCAAGCCCAAATTTGACATGACGGTTGTAACGACTGTATTGTCTTTTAATCTATTCGATTGTTTTAGGTATTTTGCAATTACTGCAATTAACTGATCGCCATCAATGACCCCACCTTGTTCATCACACATAATAATACGATCCGCATCACCATCAAGGGCAATCCCAAGATCGGCATGATTTTTAACCACGGTTTCACGCATGATATCAATTGCTGTTGCCCCGCATCTGGAGTTAATATTTGTACCATCTGGGTTACAGCCAATTGGAATTACTTCTGCACCTAGCTCATATAATATTCTAGGCGCTAATTTATACGCAGCCCCATTGGCAGAATCCAAAACTATTTTTAAACCATCTAGTTTTTGTCCTTTTGAAAAAGTATTTTTAACATATTCAATATAGCGGCCACTTACATCATCTAATCTCTCGGCTTTACCCATTTTATCTTCTGTTGCCATTGGTAGTTCAATATTATTAACTACATTATTTTCAATTCTCTGTTCAATTTCATCAGATATTTTATAACCATCAGAACCAAATAGCTTAATACCATTATCGTAATATGGATTATGCGAGGCAGAAATCATAACTCCAAGATCAGCCCGCAGAGATTTAGTAAGCATAGATATTGCAGGAGTTGGCATGACGCCAACCAAAATTACATCCATCCCCATTGAGATAAAGCCAGAGACCAGTGATGGTTCAATCATATAACCAGATAATCTAGTATCTTTACCAATAACTACTTTATTCCTATAGCCATCTTTTTTAAGTTCATGAGCAGTTGATTGAGCAATTTTTAATACATCCATTGCAGTCATTGGATATATATTTGCTTTTCCACGTATACCATCTGTTCCAAATAATTTTTTTGTCATCTCTAATCTCTAAAATAAATATTTTTCTCTAACGATATTAAAGGCCAATACCTTTAATATTAATTAAAAAAGCTATTAATTTATGCCCCTTCTGGAGTTGGGTTTGGCGGAATTGAGCTTGCAACTCCAAAATCTGCACCACCACCAACAGGAACTGAACCTGTTTTTGGCTTATCTGCATCTTTTACATCACCATTATCAATTGTACGGTCAATTTTTTTACCTTTAACAATTAACTCAATTTCTTTCCTATCCAAGGTTTCATATTCAAGTAAACCCTCAGCTAGTAATTTTAATTGCTTCTTATGTTTTTTCAAAATTGCAGTAGCCCTATCATATGCAGTTTCAACAATTTTCTTAATCTCCATATCGATTTTAGCCGCAGTATCAGGAGATATTGCTTTTTGTTGCGATGAAGAATAAGCATCGCCTTGACCAGAACCATAATGCAACGGCCCTAATTCATCACTTAAACCCCATTCTGTAACCATATGTCTTGCCATATTGGTTGCATATTGAATATCAGATGACGCACCAGTTGTTACTTTATCATAGCCGAAGATCATCTCTTCTGCGATTCTACCACCCATTGCAACTGATAAATCTGCCCAGATTTTATCTCTCGACATTGAAACTCTATCACCTTCTGGTAGACGCATTACCATACCTAACGCTCTTCCCCTTGGGATAATTGTGGCTTTATGAATTGGGTCTGACGCCGCTTCATTTAATGCTACAACCGCATGTCCTGCTTCATGATAAGCCGTTAATTTCTTTTCATCTTCACTCATTACCATTGAACGGCGTTCTGCACCCATCATTACTTTATCTTTTGCATCTTCAAACTCTTCCATTGCCACAACTCGTTTACCACGTTTGGCAGCAAGTAAAGCTGCTTCATTAACTAAATTAGCCAAATCAGCACCAGAGAAACCAGGAGTTCCCCTTGCAATTATTTTTGGTTCAACATCGCTTCCCAACGGAACTTTACGCATATGAACTTTTAATATTTTTGCACGGCCTTCAACATCTGGATTTGGTACAGTTACCTGTCTATCAAATCTACCAGGACGTAATAATGCAGGATCAAGAACGTCTGGACGGTTGGTAGCCGCAATTAAGATAACCCCTTCATTTGCTTCAAAACCATCCATTTCAACCAATAATTGGTTTAAAGTTTGCTCACGCTCATCATTACCACCACCAATACCAGCGCCACGATGGCGACCAACAGCATCAATCTCATCAATAAAGATTAGACATGGTGCGTTTTTCTTACCTTGTTCAAACATATCACGGACACGACTTGCACCGACACCTACGAACATTTCAACGAAATCTGAACCTGAAATTGTAAAGAATGGAACTCCTGCTTCCCCTGCAACTGATCTTGCAAGTAAAGTCTTACCAGTACCCGGAGGACCTACTAATAAAACACCTTTTGGTAATTTACCGCCCAATCTTTGGAATTTATGTGGATCTCTTAAGAAATCAACTACTTCTTCTAACTCTGCTTTAGCTTCTTCGATACCAGCGACATCATTAAAAGTTACACGACCCTTTGTCTCGGATAAAAGCTTAGCTTTTGATTTACCAAAACCCATTGCTTTACCAGCACCGCCGCCACCCATTTGACGCATAAAGAATATCCAAACCCCAATTAATAAAATCATTGGGAACCAAGAGATAAATATATCAAATATTGTTGGGTTACCGCTTCTATCAGGTTCCGCGCTTATTCTAATTCCAGATTTCTCTAACCTAGATACAACATCAGCCCCTGTGGGAATATAAGTTATAAACTTCTTACCATCAGAAGTATGCCCAGCGATTACATCACGTTCAATTGCAATATCAGATATTCTGCCAGCATCGGCTTCGGTTAGCAATTCGCTATAAGCTAGTTTATTACTATTATCAACAGCTTTGCTATTATCAAACATATTGAATAAACCAATAAGCAGAAATGCAATTAATACCCATGCAAAAATATTACGGCCGAAACCACCACCGTCTTTATTTGAATTTTTATTATCGCTCACGTAGAAATATCCTTTATTTTAAATCAGTTTTATAGAACTAATATAATGCATTGATAGAAATTAACAATATCAGCCTAATATTTTATTAACAATTTCGATAGTTTTTCCAAAATTAAATGCTGGAATAGAGATTATTTCACTTTCTTTATACAAAAGATTCGAATTTGAGCTAATTACAACCTCTTTATATATTGCAGGCACGGTTTTTAATATCTTATACGGAATATTCTTATAGCCTTTAGAACCTATATTATCTTTTAAAAATCGAACTCCGTCTTCTCCCAATGCTTTTATATAATAATCTTTTCCTAAATTAGGTACAATAAATCTATTATCCCAACTTAAATTATTCCGGTTTAAATATAACTTGCCTTCAATCTTAAGCAATTCTCTAAAAATACAAATTTTATCATCATGTATGATTATTTCACAACCCGATAAAGTACTGCCTTTTTTACCAATATTACTAATTAATTCATTAATATTGGCTGATCTAGCTGGATATTTATTATTAGAGAAATTTTGTAATATATTGCTCAAAATTCTAAATTTGATTTCATCTTCACAATTATAAAAACCATCCAAATCAATTGTTACATATCCATATGGATTAGACCTAACGATCTTAGCTATTACTTTATCTGTTATATTTTTTAAAGCATCATTTGCTTGCGAGATTTTTGCTATAATATCATTTAATCTATTCTGGCTTAGCCCAGCTTCTTCGAAGAATTTTAGATTTTTTCTTATATTAACCCTTGTGAAATTTTCATTCTGGTTTGACGGATCATCGATCCATGTTTGTTTATGACTTTTACAAATCTCTCTTAATTCTTCCCTGCTAATTGGTAATAAAGGTCTGATTATTTTAATATCATTACGCTTGCTAGAGCTTGCCATTCCAGATAGTCCATCAATTCCACTACCTGATATTAGCCTTATCCAAAAGGTTTCATTTTGATCTTCTAAATTATGTCCGAATGCTAAAGTCTCTATTCCCAATTCATGGCATTTTTCAGTTAATAATTGATATCTTTTATTTCTAGCATTCTCTTGGATGCCAGTATCCGGCTTATCACCAACCCAATCAAGGATATGGCATTCAACCCCAATATTATCCATTTGGGATTTAACCCATTCCGCTTCTGATCTTGAATCATCACGCAGATTATGATTAACGATTAATGCCACAAGCTTAATTGATTTTTTTGAACAGAATTCATTTAATAACAAAGCCAAAGCCATGCTATCTCCGCCCCCAGATAAAGCAAGAGCGATGCTAGTTTTGCTTTCACAAAATCCAACATCGCTCATCAATGCGTCAAAATTAATTTCTGTCTTATTCACAGCCTAAACGATTTTCTTCTTCTTTTGCTTTTCTAAGAACTGGGTTGCCTGTGCTATTCCCAAATTCCTTGTGCAATTGTTTAAATGTTAGGCAAGCATCCGGCTTTTTATTCAGCTTAGCCAAAGATAATCCAAGCTTAAGTAAGTTATCAGGGGCTTTCGCACCTTTTGGATATTTCTGATAGCTCTGTGCAAATGATTTTGCAGCTTTATTATAGTCAGCTCGAACATAATGAGTTTCAGCTTTCCAGTAACTTGCATTTGATGCCAATCTATCTTCTGGATATTTATTTAAGAAGTTAGAGAATGCTCTTTCTGCTTCTGAATGCTGGCCAGATCTAATTAACGAAAAAGCGCTTTCATACATTGCATTTGGGCTTGTGTTAATTACTGGATTACCTGTTAATCTAGTCACATTTCTATCTTGAGTTAATGTACCCAAACTGCTGATTACTGTTTTTTGAGTTGAGGTATAATTATCACCTAGATCAACATTATCATTTGCTCTTCTAGTTGTGGTATATACCGCAGTTGGAGCAGGTGCCGCAGCAGGTGCGCTATAATTACTATATGTATTACCGCTTGGTTTTTTCTCTAGATCAGAAATTCGCATCTCCATATCACGTATTGTGCGTTTTAAACTGTCTTTCATGCGACGGTTCTCGTTCGCTTCTCGCTCTACTCTGCCCGTTAATCTTTTGATCTGATTTTCTAATTCAGACATTCTTGATTCATAATATGATATTGAAGAGCTTGATAATTCTTGTGCCATTACTGGATTATATGATCCAAGTATAATTGCAAAGATTGCTAGTTTAAATAATTTCATTTTAATCTCCTTTAAATATAAGCAAAAATTCCCACAAATACATGCGGGAATTTTACTATATTTGGGAATAGCTATAAACCATCCTCAAATCTTTATTAATCTACTATTGTTACAGAACGACGATTTTCTGCCCATGCAGATGCGTTTGCACCTAATGCAGCAGGTCTCTCTTTACCATAGCTTAAAGTTTCAATACGGCTTCCGTCAACACCAAGAGCCATCAAATATTTTCTTGCAGAATTCGCACGTTTCTCACCAAGAGCCAAGTTATATTCACGTGTACCACGTTCATCCGTATGACCTTCAAGAGTAACTCTTAAATTTGAATGCTGTTTTAACCATTCAGATTGTCTTTCAAGAATTGAACGACCTTCTGCTGTTAGATTTGCTTGATCGTAACCAAAGAAAACTCTGTCACCAACATTTACAACAAGATCTTGTTGCGTGCCTGAACCTGCACCGTAACCGTTTTCACCATAACCGACATTATTACCATTGGCATTGCCGTCAACACCAGTAACTTGACCATATCCGTCAACATTTGCGCCATCTATTACAGGTTTTACATCTTTTGTACAACCAGCAAGAACAACGGCTACTGCCAATAGACCTGTTAATTTTGTAACTAATTTCATAAAATAAACTCCCTTTAAATTCAATATACTTCTTTATCCTGCATTCAGGATTAAAACTTCGATTAAATATTACCTTAAACAATTTTTAATAAAAGACAATGGATAAAAACCATTTTTATATATATGGTGTTTATTAAAATAATCAAGATAAAGAAAGAATGAAATGTTGCCTGCAAATAATCTGGAAAACAATAGCTATTTAAATGGATTAAATACCGAACAACTAGACGCCGTGACCACGACCGAGGGGCCATTATTGGTATTGGCAGGAGCAGGAACTGGTAAGACCCGAGCCTTAATCACAAGGCTTGTCCATATACTAAACTCAAATCTTGCATTTCCGGGTGAAATTTTAGCGGTAACATTTACCAATAAAGCCGCTCAAGAAATGCGAGAACGAGTGTCAAAGATAACTAATGACCCAAGCGTTAATCATTGGTGGATTGGAACCTTTCACTCGATAGCGGTTAGGATCTTAAGACAGAATGCACCACTCGTAGGATTAACAAGCAATTTCACCATATTAGATAGCGATGATCAGAAAAGATTAATCAAGCAAAT
>CALDHH010000144.1 GCA_937941575.1 uncultured Alphaproteobacteria bacterium
TGCCTCTTTGTCTGTCTTTTAAATATTCAAAGATATTCATATCAGGTCTTAAATTAATCTCAATCGTGTCACCAATATTTATATAAGATGATATTTGTAAGATCGCAGGTCCACTTAAACCTTTATGGGTAAATAGAATGGCTTCTTTGAAAATCTGCTTTTTAAATTTAACGATCGTATCAACTGCAATTCCAGTTAGGTCTTTACAAAATTCTAATAATTCATCTGAGAATATCAATGGTACTAAAGCTGGTTCGGGCTCAATCACATCAATTCCAAATTGCTTGGCAATATCATAAGCATATCCAGTTGCTCCCATCTTTGGAATGGATAATCCACCTGTTGCGATGATTAAGTTTGGCGTTTCAAGCCCTTGATTTCTTGAAGTTTTTATTTTAAATGCCTTGTCTTTCTGGACTTCTAAAACTGATGTAGATAATTCGACCTTTACATTATATTTCTTACATTCATCAAGTAGCATGTCGATAATTTCTTGTGATGAATGATCGCAAAATAATTGGCCTAAGGTTTTCTCATGATATTGGATTCCATATTCTTCGATAAGTTTGATGAAATCTTGCGGGGTATAACGACGCAAGGCAGAGATGCAGAATTTAGGATTTTTAGATAGAAAATTTTCTGGATTGACTTTGATATTGGTAAAGTTGCAACGCCCACCACCAGATATCCGTATTTTCTCGGCTGGTTTCTTGGCGTGATCGATTACCAAAGCTGATTTGCCCTTTTTACCAATATGCATTGCGGCAAAAAGACCCGCAGCACCAGCACCGATTATTATTGCATCATATTTCATCTGCTTCTTATCCATTCATTGATATTAGATATTATTGGCAAGGATTTTCTCGGCTTTTTCAACACTAATATCCTTACGTTTAGCGTAATCTTTTACCTGATCATCATGAATTGTTTTAACGCTGAAATATTTAGATTCTGGATGGCTGAAATATATACCACTTACGGAAGATGTCGGTATCATCGCTAGCCCTTCGGTAAGGGATATTCCAATTTCGTTTTCAACATCTAATATCTCCCAAATTGATAATTTTTGAGTGTGATCTGGATTTGATGGATAACCTGGGGCAGGGCGAATACCTTGATATTTTTCTTTAATTAAAGCTTGGTTATCAAGTCCTTCATCATCAGCATATCCCCATAATTCACATCTTACTTTTTTATGCATATATTCTGCCATAGCTTCAGCAAATCTATCACCAACTGCCTTTGCCATCATTGCAAGATAATCATCATTATCATCTTCAAATTCTTTGATCAATTCATCTAAACCACTACCTGCGGTTACTGCAAATAAACCAATATAATCATCCTTCGGTGATATAAAATCAGATAAAGATAGATTTGGTCTATCGGCTTTTTTAAGATCTTGTTGTCTTAAGCCATATATTCTATTCTCTTTGTTATCTTCTTGATAAACAATGATATCTTCATCTTCTGACCTTGCTTTGAATAAGCCAATTATTGCATCAGCTGATATTCTACTATCTTTAATAAATAGCTCAATCATATCTTGGGCATCATTAAAAAGCTTGGTAGCCTCAACTCCGTATCGATCATCAGATAGTATTTGTGGATATAACATTTTAAATCCCCAAGTATAAAAGAATGGCGACCAATCAATATAATCTTTTAATGTCTCAAAACTAACATTATTGAATTTATGAATACCAAGTTGTTTTGGCTCATAAATATCAAAATTATCCCAATCGATTTTCAGCTTATTTTTTCTGGCATCATCAAGGCTTATTAGATCTTTTTTATTTTGTTTATTATCAAATCGGTTTTTTAATATTTCATATTCAGATTTAACTTTTGCTATATAAGGCTTTGATAAATCTACACTTAATAAATTGGTGGCAACTCCGACTGCTTTTGATGCATCTGGAACATAGATAACTGGATTGTCGTAAAAAGGTGCAATTTTAACGGCTGTGTGCATTTTTGAAGTTGTAGCACCACCGATTAATAGCGGTATTTCTAATTCACGCCTTTGCATTTCTGATGCGACAAAGCTCATTTCTTCAAGCGATGGAGTTATTAAACCAGATAGACCGATAATATCAACATCTTCTGCAATGGCAGTATCAATGATTTTATCACATGGAACCATAACCCCAAGATCAATTACTTCATATCCGTTACATTGCAGAACAATCCCAACAATATTTTTACCAATATCATGGACATCACCTTTAACGGTTGCCATCAATATTTTACCATTGGATTTGGTATCGGTGTTCTTCTCTTCTTCCATAAAGGGTAGTAAATATGCAACGGCTTTTTTCATTACACGAGCCGATTTTACGACCTGTGGTAAGAACATTTTACCTTCGCCAAATAAATCACCAACTACATTCATTCCAGCCATTAACGGGCCTTCGATAACTTTTAATGACTGATCAAAACTTATTCGTGATTCCTCTGTATCTTCAACAATATATTTATCAATTCCTTTTACCAAAGCATAAGATAAACGCTCATTAATTGGCAATTCTCGCCAAGTTAGATCTTCTGCATCTGATTTCTTACCAGATTTGCCTTTATAGTCTTCTGATAACTCTAGTAATCTATCCGTTGAATCTTCACGCCTATTTAAAATTACATCTTCGATATGATCACGTAATTTAATTGGAATATTTGCGTAGATTTCTAATTGCCCTGCATTAAC
>CALDHH010000145.1 GCA_937941575.1 uncultured Alphaproteobacteria bacterium
AGGCACAGATGCAGAGATAAATGATTTAGATTTTTATGATAGTTGTGGGGTAACAATTTCTGGTAAGGCTTGTTTTTCGATTGAAGAAGCAGTCGAGGCTGCGGATAAAGGTGAAAAGCCAATTCTAATTATCCAAAATTATGATCCATTGATTGTACCAGAATTAAAAAAAGACTATTTGGCTGGTTTAGTTGTTTGTAATAATTATCTGGCGTCTCATTTAAAGCTTATATGTGAGGCAGAGTTAATACCTGGAATATTTGGAATTATCCCTAAAGATGATGATTATGCTGATTTAGAACCTGAATTTAATAAAAATGCAAATAATAGGCCATTATTCTTTGAAGATAAATGTTTAAAAACAGCGGTTGGGACGGTTGTTCCTGGCCAAGAAGTGATGATATCAGTATCAAATAATGGTTTAATTTTTGAAAAGAATAGCATTGATAAAGTTTATAATACTGCTAAAACAAATAATTTTAAGCCAGAAAAAGAGATTAGCTATTTAAAAGATATGAATTTATGCTTAGATGAGTTTATGGATGAAAAAGAAATTAAATCCATTGGTATAAAAATTAATATCAATTCGCTCACACAAATTGAAGGCTTAGAAAATAAGGATCAATATGATATTGGCTTATTAAGATCTGAGCAAATGGTGGCAATTGATACGAATGCAAGTAAGAGATTAAGGAATATACTTTTGCAAAAGGAAGTAGTAAAAGAGAATCCTCTATTTGATCTATATATGTATGGTTCGTATTCTTCTGTCTTAAATAACATGGGTGATGGTAAAAAATGTAAGATCCGATTATTAGATATTTCCCCGAGTGAATTATTAAATTTTTCTGAGCGAGAAGAGTTCAGAGAATTATATAAAAGCTTGAATATGGAATCTGAAAATACGTCAAAATTAATAGAAGATATATATACGGAACAGATAAAGACTATTCTAAACGTATATGCAGATAGAGCCGTTTTTTATCAAGAGCCAATACAAATAATGTTACCATCAGTTAGAAATGCTGAAGAAGTTATTAAATTTAAAAAAATTACAGCAGATTATGCAGAAAAACTGAATATAGGAAAAGAGAATTATCAGTTTGGAATAATGGTTGAAACATTAGATTGTGCAGAGAATTTTGATAAGATATTACCACATTGTGATTTTATAAGTATTGGTAGTAATGATTTAACCGAGCAAGTCACAGATATTCCAAGATGGGATATGGATAAAAGGGCTGAATATAAGAAAAAGCACAGAATTGATCCATTTAAGTTTTTAACTCCACATGTGGGTGAGATAGTAGCGCATTTAATCAGGGAAACTAAAAAATTTAACCCAGATATTGAAGTTGATATTTGTGGTGCGCAGGCGGCGGATAGTAAAATTGCAACTATATTGTATAAATGGGGAGCTGATAATATATCTGTCCCACCAACATATCAGAATTTGGATGCTCTACCGGTTTTAATTAAATATGATCAAGTAAGAGATTATAATAAATCCAATCTAGATAGTAAATTCGTAACAAATATATCAGGCGATAATAAGCCTAAACAATTAAAGGCAAATAAAGCCAAAAAACAGGAAGTGTAAATAATGAATAATAATAGCCTATCAGAGATATTTAATTTAGTGGATGCATCGCAAGCCATCTTTAACAATATAATGAAAGAAAAGTTTGAATATATGAATGAAAATATTGCTGCTTTTAGAAGGCGGGATGGCAGTGAGAAGAATATAGAGATACCTTTCCAAGACAGGCTTGAAAATGCATCAGATCAAAAAGACGCTTTCTCGCATATGATATCTGTTTTAGAAATAAAAAAGGTGATGTTGGAAAACAAAGAAGATATCACGGAAGCAGATGTATCGGGTATCAGAGAAATGTCGAAAGATGCGACTAGCCTTACTGGAATACAGACTTCGATTAGCCGTACCTATTCAATGTTTATTGAGCTTGATAAGATGTTAAGTGGTAATAATCAGCTTAATGATAAAGATAAAGCAATTGCGATGAGAATGAAAACAGGTAGCAGCCAGCTTTTACAAAATTTATCAAAATTGCAAAAACATTGTGCAAGTGTTTAATTTGCACAATGTTTCTTTAAAAAAACTATAATTTTGGTAAATCGGGTCTTTTACAACGTTTAATAAGTTCTGCTACTACATCTTCTAAGCCTAGAACTAGTTGTTCTTCTTCGCCGAATATACGCAAGGTTGCTTGTTTATTATCAAATTCCTGCTGACCAATTACCATTAATGAAGATACTTTTTCTGATTCAGCTAGGGCAATTTTCTTACCCAATCTATCACCACTGACATCAATTTCTGCTCTTATTCCTGCTAGTAATAATTTCTCATGGATTTCTTGAGCCCATGGCATGAAATCATCGGATATAGTTAGGATTCTTGCTTGAACTGGTGCCATCCATAATGGAAAGCGGCCATTGTAATTCTCAATTAAAATCGCAAGGAAACGCTCGATCGCACCGAAAATTGCGTTATGAATTACAACGGGCATTTGCTCTTCGCCATTTTCATCAGTATATTTTAAATCAAATCTTTGTGGCTGTTGGAAATCTAATTGAGCGGTTGCTACTTGCCAGCTTCGACCCAATACATCTTCAACATCAAAATCAATCTTTGGACCATAGAAAGCGCCATCACCTTCTTTTACCAAATATTCACGACCGCTTGCTTCCAATGCTTTTCTTAAAGCCGCTTCCGCAATTTCCCATTCTTCATCAGTCCCAAGGGCGTTATCAGGTTTGGTTGATAAATTTATTTTATATTTCATATTGAATGTTGAATAAACAAAATCAGTTAGCTTTAATATGCGAGCAATTTCTTCCCCAACGCCTTCCAAGGGTAAGAATACATGGCTGTCATCTTGGCAGAACATTTTTAATCTAGTCATACCACTTAATGCACCAGATGCTTCATTTCTATGTAAGGCACCTTGATCATGTAATCTATATGGAAGTTCACGGTAACTTCTTGGGCGCATGCCAAAGATGCTCATATGAACTGGGCAATTCATGGCTTTTAAGCCGTATTGATCGCCTTTTTCACCTTCTATTAAGAACATGTCTTCCTTATATTTTTCCCAATGTCCTGATTTCTCCCATAGGCTTTGGTGACACATAATCGGAGCACGCACTTCTTGATAGCCATTTTTTAAGAATAAATCACGGATGAAATTACCCATTTCTCTAAATACTACCATACCATTCGGTAACATTACTGGGCTTCCTGGTGCGAAAGGCATGGCTTTGAATAATCCAATTTTCTCACCTAGTTTTCTGTGATCACGTTCTTTTGCGCTTTCAAGCATTTTAAGATAGGCGTCTAGTTCTTCTCTTGTTTCCCAAACAGTACCATAAATTCTTTGCATGGAAGTATTGGCTTGATCGCCTTTCCAATATGCAGCAGATACGGAAGTTAATTTAAAATTCTTCATTAAACTAGTTTTGGCAACATGGGGGCCACGACATAGGTCAGAGAAATCGCCTAAGCTAAAGACAGTAACTTCTTCTGCACCAATATCACTAATCAGCTCAGTTTTAAAATCTTGGTTCTCAGATGCAAATTTGGCTGTTGCATCAGCTGAGCTCATATCTTCATAAGCAAGTTTTAGATTTTGGGAAGTTATCTTCTTCATCTTTTTTTCAATTGGCTTTAAATCATGCTCGCTGATTGGTTCATCAAGATAGATGTCGTAATAAAAACCATTTTCAATTGCAGGACCAATTCCAAATTTTGCATCTGGATAGATTGCTTTGATTGCAGCTGCCATTAAATGAGCACAAGAATGACGCAAGGAATATAGGTAAAAATCACGATCACTTACGAAATCGGTTCTAGTTTTAGCGCCTGAATCTGGAACTTGAATAATATCATCTAAATTATCGTCGATTACTTTTGCCAAAGCAGAATTACACATTTTATTACACCCTTAGTTTTGATTTACGTTGATCAAATTATATTATAGTCATTTCAAAATAAAACCAAGCAGATTTATGTTGAAATAGCTATATCTACAAAATTTTTGATATGCTAGTTTTTTTAAAAGATAATTATAAAAATAGAGATAATAAATGGATTCACTAACTCAAATAGCCCTTGGTGCCGCAGTAGCAGAATCAACCCTAGGTAGAAAACTTGGTAATAAAGCAATTATATTTGGAGCAGTGTTTGGAACCTTACCTGATCTGGATGTATTGATTAGATATGCGGATCCAATTGCAAATTTCACCTATCATCGTGGATTTAGCCATTCTATTATAATTCTAACTTTGGTAATTCCATTGCTAATCTTGTTATTAAGGAAGATTGATAAAAAGAAATGGTTGGGGGAAATTAGCAATATAAGATTGGGGCTTGCATTATGGCTGGTACTTGTAACCCATGCTTTGTTGGATGCTTTAACCGTTTATGGAACTCAATTATTATGGCCGTATAATTATCCATTTGGAGTGTCATCGATATTTATTATTGATCCATTCTATACTGTTCCATTATTAGTAACTCTAACTACCGTATTATTTATGAAGCGACAGAATAAATGGCGCTCGATCATTAATAAATCTGGGTTGATTATAAGCTCTCTTTATATTATTTGGAGTATTGGTGTAAAAGCACATGTTGATAAAATCGCCATCCAATCTTTAGCAGATCAAAATATAGAATATGGCCAAATATTAAGCGTAGCAGCCCCTTTTAATACATTTCTCTGGCGGTTTATTGTGATGGATGATGCCGGTTATTATGAAGGTTATTATTCAATCTTTGATAAAAGTGATAATATAAAATTAACCCATCATCAAAGTGATAAATCTATTTTAGGTAATATAATTCAAGATAATTGGGCGGCTAAAAGATTTGCTTGGTTCACGCATGGGTTTTATTCGGTAAAAGTGATTAATGATGAGATTGTGGTATCTGATTTGCGGATGGGTAATGAAGAGAGTTATGTGTTTACATTTGCACTGGCTAAAATTGATAAAGACAATAATATACAGAATATCCCAACTAGAATTATCAGAAGTAATCGAGATATGTCGAAGATGGGATTATTCTGGGATCGAATATTTGATGAAGAAATAGCCTTAGATTAATATCAAGCCTTTACAACTGCATCCCATATGTTAAGCTTTTACCTAGAATCATATATAGATAAAGGATAAAGACATGTTTACAAGAGAAGAAATGAAATCTCGTTGGGCTGAAACCTGTGCGGCTGAAGTTGCGAAAGGAAACCCATTACCAAAAGCTAGGCTAGGTCTGGCAACTTTAATTGCCTCAAATTTCTTGCTGTTACAGAAGACTCTTGATGGAAGAGATTACATTGATCATCCAACCGAAGTTTCTAGAGCAAATACAGATTCAGAAACTCAAAAAATCGTTGGAATGTTACATGATGTTGTTGAAGACAGCCCATTTACTTTGGAAGATTTAAGGGAGGTTGGATTTAGTGAAGTAATAGTAAATGCAGTAGATGGAGTTACTAAAAGACCGGGCGAGCTATATTTCGACTTTATTGAGAGATGTGGAACACATGGAAAATATGCAATTGATACTAAAATAAAAGACTTAACCCATAACTCATTATCAATTAGAAATTTTAAGGTTAAGAAAACAGACAAACAAATTTGGAAAGAAAAAGCATATAATGTTTCCTATTATTACTTAGTCGCTATTAAAAAAGGTAAAATTGCTCCCGCTACGAAAATTGACTTTTTTATTAAAGAAGCCGGCTTACATAGAGATGAAAAAGAGATAATTGATGAATGTTTAAGAAAATTCTCAATGCGCTATCAAGCCAATGATAATAAAAAACTAAAAGAAAGTTTTGCCAAATAAATATTTATAAATTATTTCAAATAAAAAAAGGCTTAATCATGT
>CALDHH010000146.1 GCA_937941575.1 uncultured Alphaproteobacteria bacterium
AGGATTTTTTAATACAGATTTAATTAAGAAAGCATCTTTTACTTCAATTGCCACCCTAGATTTAATATAGATAACCGAATTTTTACCATCCTGATGATATTCATAGGCGTTAATTGGCGATTTTGGCTTAATTTTCTTACCTATCAACCAATCAGCCTTATAAACCTCAATCTTTATCACATTACTATTGGGATGTGATATTTTATATTTATGTTTGCTCATATCAAAAACTAACCTAGTTTTATCTTTGTGATAACCAAATCGCATATCAGCGATATCAGCATTTGATAATTTAGGCATCATGAATAATATTGATATTATCAATAGTGTAAGTATTTTCATTATAATTATGTTTCTTTTTCGATATTTGTTGATTGTTACAAACGATTCTAATTTAAACTTTGCCATCTTGCAATTATATACTTGAAAATTATTCATTATCAGATATTATAAAGACGCGACATGTTGTGTCTTTAAAAAACTTGATATATTTAATCAAGGCTATAGCACCTTAAGAATTTAAGATGGTTGGTATGAAAAGGGCACTTGATTATAAGGGTTTAAGGATTTCTGACTTTTTATTAAGTCTTATTTTAAGTGGTTAAATTGGAAAGAACAGTTTTGATAGTTGAACAATACATATGTTACGAACCAGGCATCTTTGCCTGTATCAATTCTTTATGATTATCCTACTGAATGTTTATTCAGTAACTTAAAAACACCTTATTCCTAAAATTATAATGGCTATCTGTGGTTTTCTCGTCGCTTGAAAACTTATTGGATTGCTATTTTTTTAAAGGACTAAAAAAATGACAAAAAGAATGCTTATTGATACTACTCATGAAGAAGAAACAAGAGTTGCATTAGTATCTGGAAATAAATTAATCGATTACGATTTTGAAACAACTGTTAGAAAACAATTAAAAGGCAATATCTATCTTGTAAAAGTAACAAGAGTTGAGCCTTCTCTACAGGCTGCTTTCGTTGATTATGGTGGAAATCGCCATGGTTTCTTGCCTTTTCCAGAGATTCACCCAGATTATTATAAAATTCCAGTATCTGACCGCGAAGCTATTTTAGAAGAAGAAAAAGCTTGGGCTGATGCGCTTGCTGAAAAAGAAGCTGAAGAAGCAAAAAGATTAAAAAAAGCAAAAAAAGAAGCTGAAGCAGAAGACGAAGATGAGCCGATTGCTAAAACAATTACTTTGGAAGATGGTACAGAAGTTCTTGTCGATGAAGATGGTGAAATCATTGAACAAAATGTTGAAATGGTTGATTCTGCGGGTGAGCTTACTGATGATGAAGATGATAGCTCCGATGATGGCGACGAAGAATTAGCCGAATCAGAAATCGTTGACGAAGATGAAGATGGCTTCCCAAGACGACCAACTAGCATCAAAAGACGCTATAAAATTCAAGAAGTAATCAAACGTAACCAAATCATGTTGATCCAAATTGGTAAAGAAGAACGTGGTAATAAAGGTGCAGCAGTTACTTCATATATCTCACTTCCAGGTAGATATTGTGTGTTAATGCCAAATTCTCCAAGAGGTGGCGGAGTTAGCCGTAAAGTATCCAATATCAAAGATAGACAAAAACTAAAGAAAATCTTGAAAGATTTAAATGTGCCAGAAGGTATGTCTGTAATAATGAGAACAGCTGGTGTTGCTAAAACTAAAGTTGAGATTAAAAGAGATTTAGATTACTTGCTACGTTTATGGAATAATATCCGTGAATTAACTATGAAATCAACTGCCCCTTCTGTAATCCATGAAGAAGGCGATTTGGTTAAACGTGCAATCCGTGATTTATATAAACAAGATGTTGATGAAGTTATCGTATCTGGTGAACATGGCTTTAACCGTGCAAAATCATTCATGCAAACATTAATGCCAACTCATGTTAAAAATATTAAAGAATATGATAATAAAGAATTACCTTTATTCTTTAGATATAAAGTTGAAAACCAAATCGATGAAATTCACCAAGTAGAAGTACAATTAAAATCTGGTGGTTATTTGGTTATTAACCCAACTGAGGCATTGGTATCAATTGATATTAACTCTGGTAAAGCCACAAAAACTCGTCATATCGAAGAGACTGCGGTTAAAACCAATCTTGAAGCAGCAGAAGAAATTGCTAGACAATTAAAACTGCGTGATTTAGGTGGTTTAGTAGTAATCGATTTCATTGACATGGAAGAGACAAGAAATAACCGTGCCGTTGAACGCAAGATGAAAGAATCTATGCAAGGTGATAGAGCCAGAATACAATTAAGCCGTATTTCTGCCTTTGGTCTGATGGAAATGTCGAGACAAAGATTGCGTCCAAGCTTGGTTGAACAGAATTTCACAGTTTGTGAACATTGTGAAGGTACAGGACTTGTCCGTACTTTGGAAACTGCTGCATTAATCGTGTTACGTGCGATTGCTGAAGAAGGTTTAAGAGGCAGAGCATCTGAGATAATGGTTAAAGTTCCAACTGACATTATTATCTATATCTTTAATCACAAAAGAGAAACTTTGATTGATATTGAAACACGCAATGAAATGAAAGTTATTCTAGAGCCTGATAATAGTTTAATCAGACCAGCATTCGTAATTGAAACTGTGCAAGCAAATAAGAATTTCAAAAATAAGAAACCTTATAAAAAAGAGCATAACAACAATAAAAATAACAATACGAATAATAATAACACGAAGCCTGATACTGATGAAGACGGTAATGATAATTCTTATAAAAAGCGTAATAATAAAAGACGTAATAATAAGTATAAAAAACCTGATGCTGATGATAATAATCAAGTTCAAGAAAACAATAATAACAATAATGCACAACCTAATGCAGGTAATAAAAAATCCCCTGCTCCTAAGGGCAATCAACCTGTAAACAAGAATTCAGATAATATTATTGATAATAAAGCTAATACTATACCTGAGAATAAACCTGATACAGTATCTGAAGATGTGGCTCCGAAGAAAAAACGTGGTCGCCCTGCTAAGAAAAAGATTGAAGATAATGTACAGGATAGCAAGGATGTAAAAGTAAAAGAAGCTGAGCAAGATAATACGAAATCTGAGACAGTTGCAGAAGAGCCAAAAAAGAAACGTGGCCGCCCTGCAAAAAAGAAGGTTGAAGATATTAAAGATACTAAACCTGTTGAGAAGACTGTTGCTAAAAAAGATAAAGAAGTTCAAGTAATTGAAATCAAATCCGAACCAGCTCCAGCTCCGAAAGCAAAAGTAAAACCAAAGCCAGTAAAAGAAGAGCCAAAAGAACCAAAAGACCCTGAAAAGGTTAAAAAAGGTTGGTGGCAGAAGATTACTTCTTA
>CALDHH010000147.1 GCA_937941575.1 uncultured Alphaproteobacteria bacterium
CAGATATCTACACTGCTATATAATTTTGCATCATAGATTTTAAATGGACCAAAATAATATGATGCATTACCAATTGCTTGAGGTTTAATACTATATTTAGACAGAGTTTTACCATCAATTGCAAAAACTTGCTTTATCGAAGTTAAAGTGAGTAAGCTAAAGATAACAATAATAGATAGTTTTTTAAGCATGTTGTAGCTCTACTTGCATTACATCAGTATGTTCGGTTGTAAAGCTTGCACTGCAAGAGGCAAGATATAAACGCCATAATCTGATAAAATTATCATCAAAGCCCATTTTTTTAATAGCATCTAGATTATCGTCAAATTTACCAAGCCAGATATCAAGTGTCTTGGCGTAATCTTGCCCAAAGCTAAAACTGTTCGTTACTTTTAATCCTGCTTTTTCAGCTTCTGAGTAAAATCTAGATTTGCTAGGTAACATTCCGCCTGGAAAGATAAAGCTTCGGATCATATCACCACTTTTTCTATATTCTTCAAAACCATCATCATTAATAGTGATTGTTTGAATAACGGCTTTACCATCTTTTTTTAATAATTCTGCTATTCTCTTGAAATATACTGGCCAGTATTTCTCACCAACCGCTTCAAACATTTCAATTGAAACTATGGCATCGAATGTGCCTTTTGTATGGCGATAATCTTCCAATATAATCTCGGTTTTATCAGCAGGGAGTTTGGCCTTGGAAAAATCTAATTGCTCAGTTGAGAGAGTGATACCCTTGACCTTATGATCTTTTGTTTGAACGGCACGTTCTGCGAACCCACCCCAGCCACAACCAATTTCTAATATCTGTTTTGGGTCATTACCAAGTCTATTTAATATACGATCATATTTATCATTCTGTGCGATTGCTAGATCTTCATTGTTATTTATAAATAATGCAGATGAATAGCTCATGGTTGAATCAAGCCATAGATCATAAAAATCATTACCCAAATCATAATGAGCATGAATATTATTTTTACTGCCCTTAACTGTGTTTCGTTTGGTTAGATAGGATAGTTTTGAAATTATTTTAAAAATTCCATTACCTTGGATATATTGTTTTAATGGTGAGTAATTTTGTAAGCTAAATTTAAATAGATTGGTTAGGTTATCAGTTTCCCATCTACCATCTCTATAATCTTCGGCAAGTCCAATATCACCCTTGGTAGATAGGTTCTTAATTACATCCCATTCAAATAGTTTAAATTTGCTAGAAACACCTTTTTTTCTGCCTTTAAATAAATGAATTTTTCCATCGGGAGTTGTTAGCTCCAATTGACCATATTCAAGATTATTTAACATTTTAAAAAAGCCATTATGAATTATTTTATTTAACATCTTTATTATTCACCCTAATTTCTTTGTTTAGTTCAGTATTATTATTTAGTTCTTTGTAATCAAGTTTCAATTGTTTTGGCTTGGGAATATATTTTATTTTTTTACACCATATTTTCAATGCTTGAAAATGGATAAGAAATACCACTTTTATAATAGAAAATGGATAGTTTAAAAAAGTTTTTAAAATCAATTTATTAGTAGCTTTTCTTGATTTGCCAAGTAAGGAGGTTACAAGCTTTTTCTTATTATCTTTATCATAAAAATCAATCCATGCACCAAAATTTTTATCGGTATAATTAAATTTAAATTTATAATGTCCTTCTCGCTCTAAAAATGGCGAGACATGGAATAGTTTTTTGGTTGATATTTCTGTATTAGATGTAATTTCAGATAGATCATCATTAAAACATAAATAATGATGACGTTCATTAAATGTATTATTAACTTCTGCTATTACGACTTTTAATTTATTATCTTGATCTAAACATAGATAGAAATTAACTGGATTAAAGCTATATCCAAGGAATTTTGGCAATGTTACAAGAATAATCTCACCATTAGCTTGCTGATCTAAATCATGATTTTTTAATATGGATTTAACCCATTTATCAAGATTATCGCTGGGCTTGTTTTTGATAGCATAATCTTTTTGATGGATGGAAAATAAAGCAAATTTATCAATTGAGAACAGCCTGTTAGTAGGTTGATTTAATAATTTGCTTAATGGGATCATGAAATAAAATAAACCATAGTTAAATCCATTAATGCTTGGAAATAATCTTTTATGCATTACTTTTGCTAATAAAATTCTATTTGAAATTAATCCCAATTTTTAACAATTCCCATCTGTTTAGTCATCTCAACTGCGCTCCATAAACCATCTTCATGAAAGCCATTTCTTAAATAAGCTCCGCAATACCATGTGTTATTTTGACCTTGAATATTAGTAACCTTATCTTGAGCGATTATGGCGTCTTTATCAAATATTGGGTGTTCAAATTCTTGGATGTCATAGGTTAAATTAGCATCAGGCATCTTTGTTGGATTCATGGTAACTAATATTGGTTTTTTACTAGGTAGATTTTGTAAATTATTCATCCAATATGTAAGTGCCATATTCTCTGAAATTGGGTTGCTATCATCTGATAAATAAACCCAACTCGCCCAACAGGATTTTCTTTTGGGCATGAAGTTAATGTCACTATGGGTCACAACTGTATTTTTTTGATATTTGAATGATCCTATTATATCTAATTCAGCATCACTGGGTTGATCCAACATTTTTAAAGCTTGATCAGAATGGCAAGCAAAGATTACTTGGTCAAATTCTTGGGATTCATTATTGCTATCAATTATTGTAATCTTACCATCTTTGCGGATTACTTTTGTAACACCAGTAGATAGCTTTATTTTATCTCTGAAATTTCTAGTAATGCGGGATATATATTCTTTACTGCCGCCATTGACACTATACCATTGTGGCTGATCATTCACACTTAGCAATCCATGATTATCGAAAAATCTAATGAAGCTTTTTGCTGGAAAAGATAACATTTGTTTTGGAGTAGAGCTCCAAATTGCTCCGCCCATTGCAAGCAAATAATATTTCTGAAACCATTCCCCCAAAGCCAATTCTTTGATGCAATCTTTAAGTGAGATGCTTACATCTTTATCTAAATATTCTGCGGCTCTTTTATTAAATTTTAGAATATCTAATAGCATCTTCCAGTACTCAACTCTAAATAGATTCCTTTTTTGGCCAAATAGATTGCTTAAGCTTTCTGTTCCATATTCAAGCCAGCCATTATTAATTTTTACCCCAAAAGACATGCTAGATTTAACGCTTGGTATCTGGAGTCTTTTAAATAAACTAGTTAATAAGGGATAATTTCTATCATTAAACACAATAAAACCCGTATCAACATTGATATCTAAATTGCCATCATTAATTTTAATTGTACGAGCATGACCACCGATATAGTCATTTTTTTCGTATAAGGTAATGTCATGGTGAGAGTTTAATATATATGCTGAACCTAATCCAGATATACCGCTACCAATAATTGCAATTTTCATTTTATACTCTTCTTTTTTTGATTCTAACTATATTTATATATTAATTATTAAACTATATGGTACATTATTTTAACAAAACAATTTTTGGGGGATAAAATGGCAAATTATATAGTGGTCGCTGCGAGTAGTGATATTGGGTATGAGACTTTAAAAAATCTAAAGAATAATGGCGATAGTTTTTATATTACTAGCCGTAATGCAGATAGATTATCGGAATTAAAATCTGAATTTGACTGTAATGGTGGAATTTTGGATGCAACAGATTTTGATGCAATGGATAATATGTTTAAGGCTGCCATGGAAGATATGGGATCAGTTGAAGGTGTTGTTTGTTATGCAGGTTCAGTATCTTTAAAGCCAGCCCATCTTGTATCTTTTGATGATTATATGGAGACAATCCATACAAGCTTAACCACTTCATTTGCAACAGTTAGATCAGCTGGTAAATTCTTAAAAAAAGGCGGTAGCGTCGTATTGATTTCATCAGCTGCCGCGATGCAGGGGATCAGTAACCATGAAGCAATTGCCGCTGCTAAAGGTGGAGTTATTTCCTTGGCAAAATCAGCCGCAAGTACATATGCTGGTAAAAATATCAGATTTAATGTCGTGGCGCCTGGTTTAACTGAAACCAAGTTAACGGAAAAAATTACTGGTAATGAAGCAAGCTTAAAATATTCATTGGCAATGCATGCATTGGGTCGGATTGCTAATGCCAATCATGTGGCGGATATGGTTACTTATTTATTATCTGATAAGGCTGATATAATTACTGGACAAGTAATTGCTGTTGATGCCGGGCTATCTAACTTGCAACCAAAAATAAAGGTTTAAATGGATATTGCAGTAATCGGGGCAGGGATATCAGGGTTATCAATTGCAAATTCATTACAGGAACTTGGATTAAAGATATCTGTATTTGAAAAAGCAAGAGGAGTAGGCGGTCGTATGTCTACCAGATATTTTGATCCGTATTTTATTGATCATGGGGCTCAGCACTTTAATGCAAGATCAAAACAATTTAAAAAATTCTTGCAACCATATATCGAACAAGAAATTATTAGAGAATGGGATGGTAAAGTTGTAACCATTGAAGCTGATAAAAAGCCAGAAAAGAGCCTGTGGTTTGAAAAGCAATATGTGCCATATCCATATATGAATTCTTTATGTAAGAAATTATCGGAAACCATTGATTTACATTTAAATATTGAAATTAAAACTATTTATAAACAGCAAAATAAATGGAATTTAACTGCAAAAAATGGCGATAATTTAGGCAGTTTTGATTGGGTGATTTCAACCGCTCCGCCAATTCAATCAAATAATCTATTACCAGCTGAATTTATTCATCATGATAATGTTAAAGCCATAGAAGTTTATCCATGTTTTTCATTAATGCTTGGATTTGATAAAGATTTAAAAAGTAATTGGGTCGGAGCAAGGTTTAGAGATTCGACTTTAAGCTGGGCTGCGATTGATTCAAAAAAACGAGGGCTTAATCCGGATTTAACATCAATAATAATTCATACTGAAAGTGAATGGTCGGATCTTAATAAAGATCGTGATAAGCAAGATATTCAAAATGAAATGATTATTGAGTTTAAAAAACTAACTGGTATAGATGGAGATGATGCTAAATATGTTGCAATCCACCGTTGGTTATATGCCAGAGCAAAAGAAAAATCAGAAGAAATCGCATTTATTGATGTCGATAATAAATTAGCTGCCTGTGGGGATTGGTGTTTGCATTCAAATATTGAAAATGCATATCTCTCCGGGCAAGAAGTGGTCAAAAGAATAAGGGAAGAATTATGAGAATATTAATTACAGGTGGTACAGGATTTATTGGTCAAGAACTGGTTAGGTCATTAATCAAATCAGGTGATGAGATTCTAGTTAAAACTAGAAATATCAAAAAAGCTCAAAGATTATTCAAAGATAAAATTATAGCAGTTAAATCATTTGATGAAATCTCAGCTGATTCAAAGATTGATGTAATAATAAATCTTGCAGGTGAGGGAATTGCTGATAAGAAATGGGATGATAAACAAAAGGCAGAACTCATAAATAGCCGGGTTAATATTACTTCCGAGCTAATTGGTTTAATTGCAAAGTTAGATACAAAGCCAAAGCAATTAATTAATGGATCTGCAATTGGATATTATGGCTCACATGGTGATAAAATTCTGAACGAAGAATCTAAGCCCAATCAAGAGTTCACTCATGATCTTTGCCAGAAATGGGAAGATGAAGCATTAAAAGCAAAAGAGCTTGGAGTAAAAATTGCAATCATTAGATTAGGTGTGGTTCTTGGCAATGATGGCGGGACGATTAAGAAGATGGCAACTCCGTTTAAAATGGGTTTGGGTGGTCAAATCGGTAATGGTCAACAATATTTCTCTTGGGTTCATATTGATGATGTTGTTAATGCTATTAATTATTTAAAAGATAATGATAAAGAAGGTATATTCAATTTAACATCACCAAATGCAGTTACGAATAGAGAATTTACAAAATCATTCGGTAAGGCAATAAACCGCCCAACAATATTTCCAATGCCAGCATTAATGGTGAAAACTTTATTCGGTGAAATGGGAAAAACTTTGTTATTAAGTGGTCAAAGAGTTTATCCAGAGAATTTATTACAAGCTGGTTTTGAATTTAAATTCGAGACAATTGATGAAGCATTAAATGAGATATTTTAATTAGAAAAGAGTTATAAAATGAAAAAACTATCGATAATATTATTAGCAATGATTTTTACAATCGGGGGCAATATGACCGCAAAGGCAGATTACGAAGAGCCAAAATTTAAAATCTTAAAAGAATACAAAGATAAAGATATTGAAATCCGCAAATACGAGCCATATTTAATTGCTAAGACTGAGGTTACTGGAGATAGGAAAGAAAGTATTAATAAGGGTTTTAGAGTATTGGCTGACTATATTTTTGGTAATAATACAGTTAAACAAAAGATCAGTATGACTGCACCTGTTACTCAACAAGAATCTGTTAAAATGGCAATGACTACTCCAGTTACTCAGCAACAGACAGCCGATGATAATAAATGGGTGGTAACTTTTAAAATGCCAAATAAATATGATTTAGAAAATATACCAAAGCCAAATAATGATAAAGTTATCTTGGAAAAGATAGAGAGCTATAAAGCAGCCGCAATAACTTTCTCTGGTTTAAGTAGTCAGGGTAATTTAGAAGAGCATGAGAAAGAATTATTTAGCTTTATTAAAGCGAATAAACTTAAAATTATTGGCATTCCATATAAAGCATTCTATAATCCACCTTGGACACCTTGGTTTTTAAGACGTAACGAGATTATTGTTCAGATTGAATGATAACTTCAATTACGTCTATTAACTTAAAATGTTAATTGTATGCCAACGATTGCGCTATGTGCTTGTACACTTTGATCACCAGTAATTTTTGGCAAGATCAATGGTACAAAACCGTCATTGAATAAATATTCAGCTCCGATTTCCAAATGCGGTAATGGTTTGATTTCGATACCTGCAACGAATTGAGACATTTGCTCCCATTCTGTGCCAGAATCTCCTTGTACACCTTTACTAAACATCACGCTATATGTTGTTGGCTTGTCTAAAATGCTGTCTTTATATCTTGCTTGTAAGGTTAAAGAAGATACTTTGTGATCAGTCGCAGGCCAAGTATTAGTTGTCTGAGTATATTCACCCATTAAATCCCATTTTTCTTGTGATAATGTTGAATGTATGTTCCAAACAGAACTCCAATTTCTATCACTACCATTAGTCGGTGGGTGATGCGCAATTGCGCTATTATAGATTGATCCACGTAAGAAACCAGCACCGACTTGTAAATTAGTATCTTCATCAAGACCGAAATCTTGGCGGTAACTTAAAGCAAAATTCTCATATCCATTTTCTTCTGGAGCACTTAAAACCCTCAAACCACGGCTATTTGGAAGTAGGGATGCTATAACATTAATATCGTCAGTTACATATCCGACTTCTAATAATGGATCTTCTGGTTGAGCCCAGAAGTAATGAGAACTGTGATTATGTGTGAAAGGTGCATAGCTATCAAAATTACCAAAAGCTACAGATTTTTTACCAATCAGGGCATAGATAGGGGCTTTGTTAAGGTCACCTAACATTGCATAATATTTACGAAACTGTTTCTCATCCTGACCTGGATATTCAATTTCAGTATATTCACCTTGGGCAAAAAGAGTTAGATATTTAAAAGTTGCAGTCGCATTAATTGATGCATCATTTATAATATCTTCATTACCGTATTTACCAGATGTATGTTGGTTTGGTAGACGAGAGATGATTGGAAATTTACCATTAGTATCTGTCCATTCATTCATATGGGTAGCAGTTAATCTACCTCCAATATATAAAGATTTATCATCAATGATCTTGTCTTTACGTGCTTTTAGAGTACGCACTGCTTTATTGGTGACGTTATCTTGGCGATCAAATATATCGGTGGAATAAGTATGATTTGTCTTTAAAATCCCAAATTCAAGATCATTATAATTCTTCCCTACAATCTTTTGATTGTTTTCTTGAAAGCTATTATTGGTTGTATAGGTTTCTGCTTTGATAGTCCCTTCTTGCGAATATTGCTCACTCTGAGCCGCAAAATCCATTGGCTCTTCTTCAGCAACCAATTCTCGAATAACCTGTTCAGCAGGCATAGTTTTTGCCTGATTATGGATATGATCAATATTAAGTTTTGGCCAGCTTGGAATAAGGTTATTCTCAGCATTAGCAGTAGATACGCTTAAAGCAAGAGAGATTAAACAGAAAGATGTTAGCTTTTTAATATACATGGAAATAATAATACTTATAAGAAGCCTATAATTCAATAAGTTTTTTGCTTAAGTCAGGAATTATTATATTGTTTTAGTTGTGTTTTGTCTTGGGCAATTAGCTTAGGGAACATTCTATTGACATTCTATTGACATTCTATTGACATACTATATTAATCTATATTATATGTATAAAAACGTTTAGTAATTAATATGTATGAAAGAGTAGAATAATGAATAATTTAAAACCGGCTTTAAAAGATAGGCTTTGGAAAGCTCTTAATAATGATATTGGCTATGGTGAAATGTGTTTCCAATTAAGAATGAATTCAAAATTTGCTAATTTATGGAGAGTTAATTATTTAATTGATTCTTTACGTGAAACCAAAGAACCTAATTTAGAGTTAGAAATAGGTTTAGCAATGCTTTATGCGTATAGAGCCAATCAAGATCAAGTGGTTGAATTAATGCGTGATAAAAATTGTGGGGAAGTGTCAATAAAGGGATTTTTATCAAAAGATGGTACTATAGATTTTGCATTGCGTGAAATTGCCTCAAATTTTGATTTAGAAAATAATAGAGTAACTATAGGTGAGGTAAGATGGAAAGATGTAATCTTAATGGAAGCTGTTTATACAGGTAAGATACATATCGTTAAAGATTTTATTGAAGAAGGTGCAGATTTAAATTTACTAGATGGAATATTATTAAGAACTGCTCTATATCAAGATGATATTGGGATATCTCACATGTTGATAGATAATAATGCAACTGTTTCTAAAGATGCATATAAATCTTTATTAATGAATATCAGCATGGCAGAGAGAGAATATAACAAATGTTTTGACTACATGTTGGAATTAGATATAGATATTAAGAAGGCGGATATTATTGATATTTTTGAATTTTATTCAGGAATTGAAACTAATGATGAAGTTGTGCAAAGATTAATTAGATTTTCAGAAAAGATGACTGATAAAGTTACAAAAGAAGAGTTGATTGATAATCCTGTTATAAAATCTAATCAATATTTATATAATGCTCTTCTCCCAAATCCAAAAGCTGTTGCAAAACTATCAAAATCAGAATTACCTAAAAAGAACATCCGCAAAGCCTTTTAAATCAGGGTATTTTTATAGCTTCTCTTTACGTTGTGAAAGTTTTATTCTAAATGCTGTCATTTAGGAATTGGCTTTATCAAATGCTTTTTTGAGTCCCTGTCAGGTTTAATCTTTTTATAATCATCCGCTTCATACTTAATATTACAATATGTTTTAAAACCAAGTTCTTTGCCGCCTTTCTTTGGAACGCCGAACATCATGCATTCCCAAATGTACATTTCTATATTTCTATAGCGTATAAAATTATTGATCATATCTATCCATCTTTGGGATAATTTATATTCTTCTGCATAACCTTCTAATAAAGCAGCTCTGGCAGTATCTTTCTCTAGGTCAGTTAATTTACTATACTTTAAATGGTTTAATGGAATGGCAAGATCATAGGCAAAGAAGCTATAGGCACAATCATCAAAATCAAATAATGTAATTTTACTATTTTCATCAACACAGAAATTACCAGCATGAGCGTCTAAATGTATCAAGTTATAAGCGTCTTTATCCTTTGGTAATGATAATAACCAATTTCTGGCTTTTTTAAATTCTTGGATTGCAAAACTATCATTATTGGAGATGAAATCTAGCCCATCTTTATTATATGGAGTGTCTTCATGCATATGCCTTTTAATCGGGTTCTTTATATTATGATTGTTAATGGTTAAATGCATTTTGCCGATTTCTCGCCCTAAATTACGAGCGGCATCAAGTGAAGAAAAAACATCTTCTACCTTTTTTACTTCGCCTTTTGCTTTTTCAAATACCGAGATATAAAATCCATCAATAGTTTCAATATCATTCCCATTATTTGACTTATAAGTTTTTGCGACAGATATTTTATTATCAGATAGCATCGAGATAAAATCTAACTCTGCTTGTAATTCGCTCATTGTTCGATGATTTTTTTCAGTAATGCGGATAATCTTACCATCAACTTCAAATACAATATTCTCACTTTGCCCCAAAAGCTTAAGATTACCATGTAATCCCCATAGTTTCATGGAAGTTTGAGCCAGTTTTGTAATTTTAAGTATATTTCTATTCTTGGCAATTCCATTAGGCATTATATTCATCCCAGTTTTAAGTTTAGGATTAAGCTATATCACATAACAAAAAAGAGAGCAAAAGCTCTCTTTTTTAAATGGCGGAGGAGGTGGGATTCGAACCCACGATAGACTCTCGCCTATGCTGGTTTTCAAGACCAGTGCATTCAACCGCTCTGCCACCCCTCCGTCGTGGAAACATTACTAACATGTTTTTTTTTAATATAAAAGACTAAAT
>CALDHH010000148.1 GCA_937941575.1 uncultured Alphaproteobacteria bacterium
AATTTATCGGCAAGTAGAAAAACTACCAGAAGTCAAAGAAAGCATAGCCGTTGGGCAAGAATGGGATGGAGATGTAAGGGTAGTTCTATTTGTTATTCTATCAAATAATCAAACTCTAACCGATGAATTAATCGCAAAAATTCGCAAAACAATCCGTGAAGGTGCATCACCAAGACATATGCCAGCCAAAGTAATCCAAGTAACCGACATCCCCCGAACCAAAAGCGGAAAAATAACTGAGATAGCAGTCAAAGATATAATCCATAACCGAAAAATCCACAACGTAGAAGCCCTCGCCAATCCAGAAGCTTTGGATGAATATCAGGGGTTAGAGGAGTTGAGAGCTTAGAAATGATAAAACCAAAAATGTTAAAAGAAGGGGATATTGTCGCAACCATATCTTCATCTTGGGGTGGACCATCAGTTTTCCCTGAAAGATATCAGGTAGGTAAAAAGCAATTAGAAGATTTATTTAGTGTTAAGGTTATTGAATCTAAATATGCTTTAAAACCAGCAGATTGGTTATATCGTAACCCGGAAGCAAGAGCAGAAGATCTAATGAGTTGTTTTGCAGATGATCAGATAAATGGGATTGTCTCAACGATTGGTGGTGATGAATCTGTACGAATTCTTCCATATATTGATATTGATGTTATTAAGAGTAATCCAAAGGTCTTTATGGGATACTCTGACACTACGATTTCACATCTTATCTGTTACAAATCAGGCTTTACAAGCTTTTATGGTCCAAGCATCATGTCTGGATTTGCAGAAAATGGTGGGATACCAAAATATTTAGAAAATTCAGTCAGAAAATCTTGTTTTTCAAGTAAGCCAATAGGTTTAATTGAGCCAAGTACAGGTTGGACAGTTGAAAAGCTTGATTGGGGTAACCAAAAGAACCAGAATATTAAAAGAAAATTAAGTGAGCCTACTGGACCCGAAGTTATTCAAGGTAATGGAAAAATATCAGGACATCTTTTAGGTGGATGCGTAGAAGTTTTAGAAATGGTAAAAGGTACAGATTTTTTTCCGAATATTAGTGAATGGTCTGGTGCAATAATGTTCTTAGAAACATCAGAAGAAACACCCGATTTGGATAGCTTTATCAGATGGATAAGGAATTATGGTTCAATTGGAATATTTAATGTAATCAATGGAATTATTTTGGGTAGACCAGGTGGCGACATCCCAATTAATGAAATTGATAAATATGATAAAGCATTAAAAATGGTAATATCAGAGGAGCTTGGCTTAACTGAATTGCCAATTATCGTGCAAATGGACTTTGGTCATACTGATCCTATGTTTACAATACCATATGGTATCAAGGCAGAGATTGATTGTGATAATAATAAATTTTCTATACTTGAAAGCGGAGTTGAGTTATAAAAATTAAAAATTTAAATAAGGGGTAATAAAATGTCAATATCAGAAAATAAAGCGCGTGGTTTCTTTGCGATGGGGGTTGAGGGGATTACTAAACCTGCTAATCTTGGGAATTTGGCTAGATCTTCGCATGCTTTTGGGGCGAGCTTTTTTTATACTATATCACCAGTGGTTGACGTGCATGGTATGCAAAAAACGGATACTTCGGATGCGTTTGATCATTTGCCATTTTATAATTTTGATACTGTGGGTGAGCTATCTTTGCCAAAGAAATGTGCTTTGGTTGCAATTGAGTTAACTCCAGATTCTGTTGAATTACCAAGTTTTCGTCATCCAATGCGCGCTGCTTATGTCTTGGGGCAAGAGCGGGGCAATGTATCGGATGAATTAATGGAACGTGCCGATCATGTTATAAAAATCCCAATGAAATTCTGTGTTAATGTCGGAGTTGCAGGAGCCATTGTAATGTATGACAGATTACTAAGCATGGGAAAATTCCGCCCAAGACCAGTAAAAGCCGGCGGCCCAACCGAATTCCTACCAGAACACACCCATGGCAACCAAATCATTAGGAGCGGAAGAAAAGAAAATTGATACTAAACGTATCAATTTTTTTCTTCCGCCACATTGAGTACATATTTTCAAGTTCGTTAGAACGCCGAAAAGATGTTACGAGGACGTGCAGTAAGACCGCGGTAGTAGAGTTAAATAAGATGTTTTTGGTCTATCAATTTTTTTCTTCCGCCACATTGAGTACATATTTTCAAGATCAAATGAATATGGATAAGATCTTAGGATAGCATGCAGTAATTTCGATCCAATAAAGAGAAAATTAAGATGCCAATAAATCCATAATTTATTCAATTATTCGATTCTGAGCAAAATCACTTTTTTAATTAAGTTATAAAATTAGATGAATAGTTTTTCTAATCTTTCTTAAGTTAAGCGTTAATCTTTATGAATATTCTAAATTAGTTTCATTTAAAACTAATTCCTTGATTTTTTTTATAATGAGAGGCATATTGTTCTTAAATATAGAGATTATGAGTGTGTTGAATTTTAATTTATATGATTAAGCTGATTGTTTAATTATATGTTATTTAAGGAGAAATAAATGTCAGTAATCGAACATAAAGAATTTAACGGTCATGAACAAGTTGTGTATTTCAACGATGAGAAGACTGGTTTGAAAGCAATAATTGCAATTCATAACACTAATTTAGGGCCTGCACTTGGCGGTTGTCGTGTTTGGGATTACGCTCATGAAGATGAAGCATTGGAAGATGTTCTAAGATTATCTCGTGGCATGACATATAAAGCAGCAATCTCTGGGTTACCGCTTGGTGGTGGTAAATCAGTTATTATTGGCGATAGCAAAAAAATTAAAACTCCTGAATTAATGCAAGCAATGGGACGCTCGGTTGAGCGTTTGGCTGGACGTTACATCATTGCAGAAGATGTTGGCACATGTGTTGAAGACATGTTGGAAATTAGAAAAGAAACTAAAAATGTAGTTGGCTTACCTGCAATCGGCGATGGTAAAGCAGGTGGAGATCCATCTCCATTGACTGCACTTGGTACATTTGAAGGAATTAAAGCTGCGGTTAAACATCGCCTTGGTAAGGATAGCCTAAACGGTATTAAAGTATCAGTACAAGGTGTTGGACATGTTGGTGCATATCTTTGTCGGATGTTATCTGAAGCAGGGGCTGAATTATTTATCACGGATATTAACCAAGAACAGCTAGAGCAAATTAAATCAGAAACTGGGGCCACGATTGTTGGACTGGATGAGATTTACGACCTTGATGTTGATGTTTTTGCTCCTTGTGCTTTGGGTGCGATTATTAATGATGATACGCTTGATAGATTAAAGGTAACCATCGTTGCTGGTTCATCAAATAATCAGCTAAAAGAAGATAGGCATGGGCAAATATTAAAAGATAGAAATGTCTTATACGCACCAGATTATGTGATAAATGCAGGTGGCTTGATAAATGTTTATTACGAACAACAGGCAAAAATATCTGGTAAAAATGGTGGAACAGGTGAAGCAAGAGTTCATATCATGTCTATTGCGGATACTTTAAATGAAATATTTGCATTATCAGATAAAGAAAACATCCCAACAAATGTTGCTGCAGATAGGATTGCAGAGAAAAGATTGCAGAATATTAATAATGTTGTTGACATAGATAGAAAAGCATGTTAGTATCTGAATCAATCGATGCAATATCTGACCAATATTAATAATTTACTTTAATCATTGCTCAGACCGTTATGAACCACCTGTACAAATCTTTGTGCAGGTGTTTTTGGTTTTGGGACTATGCTTTTTAAATATCTTTGAAACTATCTATCTCATAAACTTGCTTGGTTTTGTCGGAGATTGTCTATATTATCTTTTGAATGATATATGATTTATTTGTAATCGGTGGTGGAATTAATGGCGTTGGTATCGCAAGAGATGCGGCTGGACGTGGATTATCTGTATATTTGGCAGAGCAATACGATCTGGCATCAGGCACATCATCGGCAAGTACCAAGCTTATCCATGGTGGGCTTCGATATTTAGAAAATTATGAATTTAAATTGGTACGAGATGCTTTGATTGAGCGTGAGATATTACTAAAATCCGCGCCACATATAATCTCTCCAATGGATTTTATCCTGCCGCATCATAAGGATTTACGACCTTATTGGTTAATTAGACTCGGGTTATTTATCTATGATAATCTTGGTGGCAGAGAGATTTTAAAGAAATCGAAATCAGTCAAATTAAAAAATACAGAATTTGGTAAGGAATTGGATAGTTCTTTTACCAAGGGATTTATGTATTCAGATTGCTGGGCTGATGATGCAAGGCTGGTTGTTCTAAATGCCATGGATGCTCGAGATAAAGGGGCAAGTGTAAATACCAAAACAAAATGCCTAAGCCTTGAACATGAAGATGGTAAATGGAAAGTTACAGTTTTAAATAAGAATAATGAACAAGAAATTATCTATGCTAAGATGATTGCAAATGCATCGGGACCTTGGGTTGATAATGTAATCTCTAAGACAAAGGATAAGCTAAATAGCCGTTATAAGATTAAGATGGTTAAAGGCAGTCATATTATTGTACCTAAACTATACGAAGGTGATTTTGCCTATATCTTCCAAAATAGAGATAATAGAATTGTTTTCACCATCCCATATGAGGGTAAATTTACCGCAATTGGCACGACAGATGTTGAATATACTGGCGACCCAATTGATGCGAAAACTAGCGAAGATGAAAAATTCTACCTAATTGCCTTGGTAAATGAGTATTTTAAAAAAGATATAAAGAAGTCAGATATTATTTGGGATTATAGTGGGATTAGGCCTTTGGTAAATGACGGGAATAGCAATATATCAGAAGTTACTAGAGATTATGTTCTTGATTGTAAATCATATCATAATTTACCAATTTTATCAGTATATGGCGGGAAATTAACCAGCTATCGCCATTTATCGGAAGAGGCTGTTGATATTATATCTAAGCAATTAAATGTGATTAAACCATCTTGGACCAAGACTGCTAAATTACCGGGTGGTAATATTGGTGGGGTTAATATAAATATATATATCAAGTCTTTATGTCAGCAAATTCACTGGATAGATAAAGAAATATTATCAAGATATGTTAGATTATATGGCACAAAGGTAAAAGATATAATTGGTAAAGAAAGATCGATTAATGCTTTGGGAACTCATTTTGGTGAAGGGATTTATCAGGCAGAAATTGATTATCTAATATCACAAGAATTTGTACTAGAACTTGATGATATATTATGGCGTAGGACTAAATTAGGGCTATATTTATCAGAAGAAACAATTAAGAATATTGATGATTATTTAAGAGGTATGTAATGAAAAGCTATGTTTTATCAATTGATCAAGGAACGACTAGCAGTAGAGCCATATTATTTGATAAGAATGCTAAAATACATGCGGTATCTCAAAAAGAATTAAAGCTGTATTATCCAAAAAATGGCTGGGTTGAGCAAGATGCGAAAGATATCTGGAATGATACTAAATATGTTTGCCATGAGATATTAAAAGAAAATAATTTGACCGCAGATGATATTGATTCAATTGGAATTACTAATCAAAGGGAAACCATTATCCTATGGGATAAACAGACAGGTGAGCCATTATATAATGCAATTGTTTGGCAAGATAGAAGAACTGCTGATTATTGTGCGGAACTTAAAGAACAGGGTTTGGAAGATAAAATAATTAATAAAACCGGTCTATTACTTGATCCATATTTCTCTGGAACTAAGCTTAAATGGCTGTTGGATAATCTAGAAGGCGCAAGAGATAGGGCGGATAGGGGGGAATTATTAGCAGGAACAGTTGATTGCTATCTTGTTTGGAAAATGACAGGAAATCATAAAACTGATATCACTAATGCATCTAGAACTATGTTGTATAATATTGTTGAACAATGCTGGGATAATGAATTATTAGATATTTTGGATATACCTTTAAGTCTAATGCCTGAAGTTAATGATAATATCCATCTATTTGGTAATACAGAGTTTTTAGGTAAAGATTTGCCGATAACTGGGATAGCAGGGGATCAACAATCGGCATTAATTGGGCAAGCTTGTTTTGAAAAAGGAATGGTTAAAAGTACCTATGGAACGGGCTGTTTTATTTTGATGAATATCGGGGAAGAATTTAAGAAATCAAAAAATAAGATGCTAACAACAATTGCTTACCGAATTAATGGTAAAATTAATTATGCGATTGAGGGATCAATCTTTAATGCTGGTACAGCGATTCAATGGTTGCGAGATGGTTTGAATATCATTGATGATGCCAAAGATAGCGAAGATGCAATTAATTCAGTTAAAGATAATGGCGGAGTATATTTCGTGCCTGCTTTTACAGGTTTGGGAGCTCCATATTGGAACCCAGAGGCAAGGGGAATGATTTATGGCATAACTAGAGATAGTAATAAAAACCATGTGATCAGGGCTGCCCTGGAAGCGCAAGCATATCAAACAAAAGATTTAATATCGGCAATGGCAGATGATGCAGGTTATGATATTACCGAGATTAAAGTTGATGGTGGAATGGTTGCTAATAATTTCCTATGTCAGTTTTTAAGCGATATCACTGATGTAAAAATTAAACGCCCAGAAATATTGGAAACAACGGCAATGGGATCGGCCTATTTGGCTGGGCTATATACTGGGTTTTATAAGTCTATGGATGATATTATTGCTGGTTCTAATAATAATTCTGAAATCTTTGAGCCATCGATTAATAATGATGATCGGGATATGCTATATTCTGGTTGGCAAGATGCCATGAATAGGGTGATTTTATAAGCTCTAAATAGAAATAAAGGCGAGTTATTAAAACATCGCCTTTATTATCCCAAACTCTATTATTTAAGCCATAAGCTATAAATAAATCCCCTTCAAGAGAAAAACTATTATAACGGAATAAGGTTAATAAATTATGTACCGAATTCTTTTAGTCTTTTCTTAGGGTTTCTGTGTTTTCTAGTGGTTTTTGTATTCACTATTTTATATTTCTGTGGTGATGCTTGCCCTTCTTTAGGGATAATGAAAACATCATCAGCAAACATAGCAGCTGATTTCTCTAGTTTAAATATATCCTTTTTGATAGCTTTTATTGCGTCGCCTGATTTAGAGCTATCTGTATTTGTTGCATGATCTAAAAAATTATATGCTTCAACAATTCTGGTTTCTAAATCTTCTAAGATGGCTTTATGTAGTTTGCTTCCTTGGACTTTTTGCTTGGCCATGTTAGTCCATTCTACTTTTTGCTTAAGTAGTTTTTGATTATCTCTTATATTACCAAGGGTTTCTAATGATATTATTGCCCCAGCAATAGTTCCTGACCAGTCAAACAGCCAGAATATACCGGCCCAAACAGCCGCATCTTTGGTACTTCCCTTAACAGCAGGTTTTGATAACCTCGAATAATATTTAAACTTATCAGTTAAGGTAATTTTAGATTTTTTGTTAAATTCTTCTTTAGCTTCTTTAGCCATAATAATCTTTCTTATAATTGGAATATTATAAGTATAATTATAGCAATTTTCCTAGTATGTCAAGGATATTAGGCTGCCTTACCATGACAATGCTTAAATTTCATCCCGCTATTACATGGGCAAGCTGCATTTCTTGGAACTTTCCCCCATGTATCTGGATTTTCTGGATCAAATGCTGGTTGGATAAAGCTTTCACCTGCTTGTAGCTCATTAAAGCTTCTATGGCTATTTACAGTTTTCTGATCTTTTAACCTTGGCATGTCTGGAGCTTCGGTCTCAGCATCTATATTAATGATACTTAAGGCCAATGTTACTCGCTCTCTTAAATCATCTAACATAATTTCAAACATACCGAAAGATTCAGACTTATATTCGTTTAATGGATCTTTTTGTCCGAATGCACGTAGCGTTATACCTTGTCTTAGATGCTCCAAGTTTAATAAATGCTCTTTCCAAATAGTATCTAATAATTGTAATAGGATTGTTTTTTCAATCTGGCGCATGATTGCAGGGGAGAGATTAGTCGCTTTTTCGGCCATCTTCTTATCAGATATATCAGTAATTCTCTCAAGAATTTCTCTATCCGCAACGCCTTCTTCTTTTGCCCATTCTTTAACTGGAATATCTATATTTAAAACACGCAACGCTTCGATCTGTAATGTTTCAACATCCCATTTATCTGCATAAGCATTAGGTGGAATCGTTTTGGAAACTAGATCTTCGATCGTATCATGGCGCATATCTTTTACAATATCGGATAGGTCATCAGATGACATGATCTCTTTTCTTTGATCATACATCACCTTTCTTTGCTCATTCATTACATCATCGAATTTAAGCAAGTTTTTACGAATTTCAAAATGCTGACCTTCAACTTTTTTCTGAGCTCTCTCAAGCGCTTTATTAATCCATGGGTGAATAATTGGTTGCCCTTTCTTAAGACCCATCTTTTGTAAGAATACATCCATTTTTTCAGAACCAAATATTCGCATTAAATCATCTTCTAATGATAAGAAGAATTTTGATGCACCAGGATCACCCTGACGACCGGAACGTCCACGAAGCTGATTATCGATACGTCTTGATTCATGGCGTTCTGTACCAACGATATATAAACCACCTTGTTCTTTTACTAATTCTTGGTTCTTTTTGAATTCTTCTTCTAATTCTTTTATTTGTTTATCTGTGGCTGATGTTCCGAATTTCTCTTCGATCATCATGTCCAGATTACCACCAAGTTTAATATCTGTACCACGACCAGCCATATTGGTAGCAATCGTAATTGCACCGGGCATACCAGCTTGTGATATAATATATGCTTCTTGTTCGTGGAATTTTGCGTTTAGAACTTTATGCGGAATTTTATTCTTTTTCAAGACTTTAGACAGGGTCTCTGACTTATCAATTGAGGTTGTACCGACTAATACTGGTTGTTTATGATCGTAACAATCTTGTACTAAGGCCACGATTGCATCATGTTTTTCTTCTTCAGTACGGTAAATCTCATCATGATTATCAAGCCTTTGCCTTACAACATTTGTAGGCATATCAATTACACGCAAGCCATAAATTTCTTCAAATTCACCAGCCTCAGTCATTGCTGTACCAGTCATACCAGAAAGTTTTGGATATAATCTGAAATAATTTTGGAAAGTAATTGAAGCCAAGATTTGGTTTTCATTTTGGACTTGAACATTTTCTCTAGCTTCTAATGCTTGGTGCAATCCTTCGGAAAAACGACGACCTTCCATCATTCTACCAGTGAATTCATCAATAATTATTACTTGATTATCTTTGACAATATAGTCTTTATCATTGGTAAATAATTTATGAGCCCTTAGTCCCTGATTAATATGATGCACTAAGGTTATGTTTTGAGCATCATATAAGTTACCATCAGTTAAGATACCAGCTTCAGATAAGATATCTTCGGCATGTTGGTTACCTTTATCGGTTAAGACGATATTTTTTAATTTCTCATCAATATCATAATCTTCTTCTTTTAATAAAGGGATCAATTTATCAATTGAATTATACATCTCGGTTGAATCTTCGATTGAGCCAGAGATAATTAATGGAGTTCTAGCTTCATCAATTAAAATGGAATCAACTTCATCGACAATAGCAAAGTTAAATGGTCTTTGTACCATTTCAGCCAAATCAAATTTCATATTATCCCGCAGATAATCAAAACCGAATTCATTATTTGTGCCATATGTTACGTCACATGCATATGCATTACGGCGTTCACTATCACTAATATTATCAATGATATAGCCAACGGTTAGACCCATAAATTCAAAAATTGGACGCATCCAATCGGCATCACGTTTTGCCAGATAATCATTAACTGTTACAACATGAACACCTTTGCCCTCCAAGGCATTTAAATATGCGGCCAAGGTCGCAACCAAAGTTTTACCTTCACCTGTGCTCATCTCGGCAATATGCCCTTGATGCAGGACAACTCCACCCATCATTTGGACATCGAAATGGCGCAAACCCAATGTTCTTTTGGATGCTTCTCTAACTGTTGCAAATGCTTCTGGTAATATATCGTCTAATGTCTGTCCATCTTTGATTAGATTGCGTAATTTATCAGTCTGAGCCTTTAGCTCATCATCAGATAAACTAACCATTTGCTCATCAAAGCTGTTTATTTCAGGAATCGGTTTCTTTATCTTTTTCAAAAGCCTGTCATTACTTGACCCAAAAATTTTATAAGCAACTGCACCAAACATATATCTAACTCTCTAAATTAATTGAAATAACGTTATTATAAATAGGGCAGTAAGCTATTAAAATCAAGATATTTAACCCTTATAATTAGAATTCTTTGAAATATTTGTAGAAGATTGTGTATGCAATGCTATTTTTCAATTAAAATTGGCTATGATGTGTTGACATTATGCTTGCTTGAATTTAATAATAGTTCAACTTTTTATACTGCAAGAATAACCGAATTTAATTGGAAACAGTTATAAAAAATCATTTTTTAAAATTTAGGAGCATTAAATGTCTTTAAAACAAAAATTATCATTATTTTCTTTAGGATTTGTGGTTACAGCTTTCATCCTTGTTACGCCAAATTACGCATTCTCAGAAGAAGCTAAGAAAACAGTAGATCCAGTTGTCGCAGTTGCTAACGGTCATAAAATATACCGTAGCGAAGTTACAAATATGATGAAATCATTACCAGCACAGCCTGGTATGGATATGAACATGATGTTCCCAATGATTATCGATCAATTGATTAATGATAAGCTATTAAGTGATAAAATTAGCAAGTCTAAATTGGCGACTGATCCAGAAGTTATTGAAAAGACAAAAGAAATCAAAAACCAAGTTATGAAATCTGTTTATATGGAGCGTGAAATTGGTAAGATTATAACTGAAGATAAGGTAAAAGCCGAGTATAATAAGATGGCTGAAAAAGTTAAAAAAGATTCTGGCATGGAAGTAAGTGCAAGACATATAATTGTAAAAACTGAAGCTGAAGCAAAGGCAATCATTAAAGAATTAGATGGTGGAGCTGACTTTATCGAATTAGCAAAAACAAAATCAACTGGACCAAGCGGACCAAGAGGTGGTGATTTAGGTTACTTTGGTAAAAAAGCAATGGTTAAACCATTCGCAGATGCTGTATTTGCAATGAAAAAAGGCGAATATACAAAAACTCCTGTAAAAACTCAATTCGGTTACCATGTAATTCTACAAGAAGATATGCGCAAAAAAAAAGCACCGAAATATACTGAAGTAAAAGATCAAATTAAAACTGGTTTAATTCAGCAAGAAATACAGAACGTGATGAAGACGATCCGTAAAGATGCAAAAATTAAAAGATTCTCAATGGACGGACAACCGTTGAATTAATCTTGCAATTATGATAATGTAAAAAGGTCAGATTTAATTAATCTGGCCTTTTTTTTAATGGAGAAAATAATGTTAAGAGAATTAATTTTAGATATTGAAAGTACCGGCTTTTATACAAATGAAGGTCACCGAATGACTGAAATTGGTATTGTTGAGATGATTGATGGTGAGTTAACGGGTAAATCATTCCATGCTTATTTAAATCCAGAGAGAGAAGTTCCAGAGGAAATTGTAAAAATTACTGGCCTGACTGATAAGTTCTTATCTGATAAGCCATTATTCTCTGAGATTGCCCAAGAATTAAAAGACTTCATTGGTGATGATATTATAATCATTACTTGTTGGGATATGGATGGCTATGTGCTTGATACTGCCATGTTAAATATGGAGCTTAAAAAAACTGGCTTAGATGAAACAAGCAAACATCAATGGTGTAATATCAGAAAATGGTCAGAAGAATTATATGGCCATGAAGAAGCAAGATTAGATAATGTTTTAAAGAGATTCAATATTGATAAAACTGAGCGCGAAGAAAAAGGCCATGGAGCTTTACTAGATGCACAATTATTGGCAAAAGTTTACCCAAAGATTAAGCAAGCTTATTTTGAGCATATTGCAAATGAGAAAATATTTGATATTCCGGCTGAGCAGAGAGCCAAGAAAAAAGGTCAGCCAAAGTTATGAGCTGTTTTGATTTAAAGGTTCAAGATAAGCCAATTAAAAAGACAGTTTTTGTATCCGCCGTTGCGATGATTGATGTTGACGGTAGAATATTAGTTGCGAAAAGACCAGAAGGTAAGCACCTAGCTGGTATGTGGGAGTTCCCTGGTGGTAAGATTGAGCAAGGTGAAAGTTTCGAGAATGGTTTAATTCGTGAATTAAAAGAAGAGCTTGGGATTGATACGAAACTTTCTTGTTTAGCGCCAATTACATTTATGACTTATCATTTTGATGAATTTTATTTAATGATGCCTTTATATGCTTGCCGAGTATGGGATGGAATCCCAATTGGTAAGGAAGGGCAGGAACTTGCATGGTTAGATATTAATGAATTAAATGATGAAAATCATAAAATGCCAGATTCAAATATTCCGCTTATTCCAATATTACGAGAATTAATATAAGATAATCTGCATGTACGTTAATGCAAAAGATATGAAAGAGTTTTATTTCGATGAACGGGGTGCGATTGTGCAACGAATTATCCGTAATAAAATTCGTAAAATTTGGCCAGATATCAGTAATCAAACATTGATAGGTATTGGCTATACATCACCGTTTTTAATTCCATTTACAAAAGATACAGATAATTGTTTTTCTTTAATGCCATATGATATGGGCTCAGTTGATTATCCATTAAATGGTGATTCAAAAACTGCATTGATAATGGAAGAAGAATTACCATTTAAAAATTCTTCTATTAATAAAGCATTATTAGTCCATTTTTTGGAGACTACATATAAAATCAATGAAGAACTGCGCGAGATCTGGCGAGTATTAGATGATGAGGGCAAGATATTAATAATCGTGCCAAATAGAACTGGGCTATGGTCAAGAATCGATAATACTGCTTTTGGTAATGGTAGGCCGTTCTCATTCAAACAAATATCTAAGATATTACAGAATGCTATGTTTGATGTAACTCATCATGAAACCGCTTTATTCACGCCACCAACCAAGTCAAAATTCATTATTTCAATGAAGCCATTTTGGGAAAGTTTAGAGAAAATCTTCCCAAATTTTGGTGGCGTACATATTATCGAGGCAAAAAAGTCTTTGTATCGACCTGCTTTAATTGGTAAAACTGTTAAAGTAAATAAAATAAAATCAGCAATAGCATTATCGGAGGATTAGAAAATGAGTATTCAGCCAAGACCAGACATCATGCAAATCATGCCTTATATAGGTGGAGAAGCAAAAGCCGATGGAGCAACAAGATTAGTAAGATTAGCATCGAATGAGAATGCACACGGGTTTAGCAATCTAGTTGCAAAAGCATATCAAGATCTGGCAACTGAGTTACATAGATATCCAGATGGATCAGCAATTGAATTAAGAACTGCAATTGCAAAACAATATGATTTAAATGTAGATAAGATTGTCTGCGGTGCTGGTTCTGAAGAAATAATTTCAATGCTAATCCGCTCTTATGCAGGGCAGGGTGATGAAATATTATATAGCAAACATGGTTTCTTAATGTACCCAATCGGTGCAAAAATAGTCGGAGCTACTCCTGTTGCGGCAGAAGAAGATAATCTGCGTACTGATATTAATGCATTACTTGATCAAGTAACTGATAAGACAAAAATATTATTTGTGGCCAATCCAAATAACCCAACGGGTAGTTATATTACAGATAAAGAGATGCGTGAGTTAAGAGATAATCTACGTGATGATGTATTATTGGTAATTGATTCTGCTTATGCAGAATATGTAACGAAGCCAGATTATGCTTGTGGTAAGGATATGGTTGATGAATATGATAATGTCGTAATGTTAAGAACATTTTCAAAAATATATGGTTTGGCAGGGTTACGTTTGGGCTGGTCATATTGTCCACCAGATATTGCTGATGTTTTAAACCGGGTTCGTGGTCCATTTAATGCAAATCTAGTTGCACAAGCCGCAGGAATTGCAGCATTGCAAGATCAAGAATTTATTAAAAAATCAATTAAGCATAATGCAGAGAGTTTAGAGCTTGTGGCTAGCGGTTTAGATGTGCTGGGTATTGAAAACTATCCAAGCGTTTGTAACTTTATCTTGGCAAAATTTGGTGAAAATTCAGAAGATGCTAGATTATTCTTAAAATCAAAAGGTGTATTGATTAGGCAAATGGGTGTTTATGATCTGCATGATTGTTTAAGAATATCATTAGGGACCACTGAAGAAAACCAAATATTATTAGAAACTATTAAAGAATATAAATCTTAAATATTATTCTTCTAATAATTTATCACTATTGGTCTCTATTTTAGTTTCCAATTCCTGCATGGCTTCTTTTACATTCATGCCAGCAGGTATGATTGGCAAAAATTCAAATACAATAGTGCCAGATTTTTTCCAAAAACTATTCTTGCCCCAGAATACTCCAGTATTTAAAGCAACAGGTAGAATTGGCAGGTCAATATCTTTATATAGCTTATTGATACCAATTTTATATGGAGCTTTTTCACCTGGCTTAGTTCTAGTCCCCTGTGGGAATATCAATATCGGTCTTTCTTCGGCTTTTACTCTCTTGGCACCGCGAATTATTGACCTTAATGCTTGGCTAGCCGAGCCTCGATCAATAGCAATCATTCCCATCTTAACTGGATACATGCCCCATAATGGTATTTTGGTTAATTCTTGCTTTAATATAATGGCAGGGTCCTTGATTATTATTGGTAATATCAGGGTCTCGTAAGCTGATTGATGTTTTGATGCCAAAATATACGAGCCTGATTTTGGGATATTTTCTAATCCACGCAATTCAAGTTTGATATTCATGATATATTTTGTAATTAGCAATATATAGCCAAAGTAATATTTCTCGACAGTTCTAGCCGCTTTGGCTCTTGGTAGTAACCGGATCCATTGCAAGGCAATGCTCCAGAATAATGAGCCACCAAAGAAGGCGATATTGAATAATATTGTTCTAATGTAATTCATATTCTTTTACCTCTTTATATATAATAGAGCACCGATGAACTTATTATATTCATTGATTATAATCATAATAGATTTCTTATTTCGCCACCATTCAACTCCGTTCGAGCTAGCTGGTTTTATTGGGTACGGAATAATTTCTAATTCTTTGTTAACTCTCGTAAACTCTAGCATCGAGCGTTTTATGTGGTAATTGGCAGTAACTAGAATAATTGATTTTATATCTTTACCTGCAATCCAATCTCTTGTCTCTATTGCATTACCTAATGTATCTTTGGCTTTATAACCAAGCTCTATACAGCATTCTAAATCTTTATAATCTGAGATTAAGTCTTTTAAGTTGGTATCTTTATAAACTCCCGAGATAAATACTTTATCTGATAGTCCTTTTTTAAATAACTCAACACCTTGTTTTATACGATTACTACCGCCAGTTAATATAATAATGGCATCCATATTTCTGTTCATTTCTGGCATTGGCTTATTCAAGCTATAGATGAATATTAAAAATCCAGACCCCCAAATAAATAAAGCAAATAAAATACCTAAGATTATATAGGTGATGTGGCCAAGATATATTTTAAAGAAATCCTTCATTGCATTTTTTGCAGTTCTTTAATCGCTGTTATCCTTATTGTAATCATTGCCAAAAGACAGCTTATAAACATCGGCGCAATTGCAATTATCCCCCATTGTTTTAAGGATAGACTAAATTCTGGTATGATATTGCTATCTATGCTACTTGAAATCTTACTTATTATAAATAGAGTTATAAGTGCAGCTATAACTCCAATTACAGTTCCTTTGAAACTGCTATGTAATGCTTGGGATTGAAATTGATGGGCGATATAGCGGTCAGTTGCCCCAAGTAAATGCAATAATTCAGTTTCAGAACGATGCACTTCCATTCTAGATTTGATGGTCATTATTATTATCATTATGGCCAGTATTATAATACTGATGCTTAATGTGGCAGAGATTATTTTAATCGTGCTAGTAAATTTATAAAGATCTTTTGACCAGCTCATATGATCATTAACTTTCACTTCTTTTACATGTTCTTGTAATGATTTTTCTAACTCTTTGATATCAAGTATATTGCCTTCTTTAATTTGGACATCTATTAGTGCTGGTAGAGGAAGTTCATTGTTACTTACATTCGATCCCAACCATGGATTGATTAATTCTAATAGATCTTGCTTTGACAATGGGGTTACTTTTGCAATTTTATCATTTATGCCCAATATCTCAATTAGCGTGTCAGATTGACCTTCTAATAACTCATGATCTATTGTCTGGATGCCAGTTTTCTTATCTTCTTTAAAAACGGGTGGAATTTCAATCGTGATGTTGCCACTTAAATCGCTTACCCATTGATTAGATATTTTAGATAGTGATAAATTACCAGATATTGATAATACTGCAAAATAGACCATTAAGCCGATGATACAGGATAATAACCAATGATCGCTATTTGGTTTTAGAGCTATGTTATTCTTATATTTTGCCATTTTATGCAGCCTCGCTCGAAAATCTTGGTGGTTGCAATATTAGCTTTTTATTTTCAATGTTTAAACTTGGATGTGGGAATTTCTTTAAGATGCTTTCATCATGAGTTGCTACAACCACAGTAGTACCAAGCTTGTTTAGCTCTTCTAATAGCATCATAATTTTACCACCAATATTTTCATCGATATTACCAGTTGGCTCATCGGCAAATAATATCTTAGGGCGGTTTATGATTGCTCTCGCAATGGCTGCTCTTTGTTGTTCACCACCTGATAGACTCTCTGGAAATTCATAAATTTTATCTCCCAAACCAACCCATTGTAGTAATTCAACTACATTATTCTTAATATCATCTTCATGAATGGAGGCAATTCTTAGCGGTAATGCGATATTATCCATTATATTTAAATGATTTAACAATCTAAAATTCTGAAAAACAATCCCAATTTCACGGCGGAGTTTGGTTAATTTGCCACGTGATATTCTATTCACGTCATGCCCAAGTATCTGAATACTACCCGATGTTGGCATTTGCCCCATATATAATAACTTCATCAAAGTTGTTTTACCTGTACCGCTATTACCTGTTAAGTAATGGTAGCTACCTGGTTTTATCTCAAAATTGATGTTATCAAGCACCGGCATATTGCTGCCGTATTTCATTGAAACATTTGTAAATTTAATTAGGTGCATTTTCTTTATCTATTTGTTATTAATATTTTGATAATATATACTTAAACCTACGTAGTTGTTAAGTGTTTTTTTGAAGTGTATTTTGATGATTGTAAACTGCCCAAATTGTGGAACTAAATTTAATCTGAATCCAGATGTCTTAGGTGATGCTGGTAAACGGGTTAAGTGTAAAGAATGTCAAGAAACCTGGCTTCAAAAACCAGAAGGAGATAAACCTTCGGATATTCATGTAATTGATGAAAAAGTTAAAGAGAGCAGATCCTCTAAAGAGTTAGCCCAAGATATACTTAAGAAACAGGGCAGAAAATTAAATGTTGAGATAAATATAAAAGATATCAGAAAAAAGCTACCTAATTTCAAAGAGTTTATTTTAAGAAGGCAAGATGTGTCTATATTCTTATCTTTGTTATTTGTGACTCTTGTAGTTGCTGTCATGTTCAGCAAGCAAATAATGAATAGCAAGCCAATGGCAGAATATTTCTATAATAAAATTGGAATTAAGTCGAAGATTGTAGGTGAAGATATTCTATTTAAGGATTTAACCGCAAAGAAAGTGATGAAAGAAGGCAAGCAAGAATTATTGGTAGAGTTTAATCTAGTTAATAATTCGGACCATATTGTTGATTATCCATCAATAAAAATTCATATCGAAGATGATGGTGAAGTTTTAAAAGAATGGAGCTTGAATGCCAGAAAAGGCGAGTTCCTAACTGCAAGCCTATCAAAACCAATGAAGATGCAATTTGGCAGTATTCCAGATAATGCCAAGAAGATATTTATTAAGGTTAAATATTCGGAATTAGATAAGAAGAATATTGAAGCTAATATATTAGATAAGCCAGTTATAGATACTTCTAAGTAGTTAGCCATGCTTACTTAAATTGAAAAGAAACTTATTATTAAGGTTAATCAGTTATGATGTTTAGATATAGCACCATGTTAGACGGTAATTATAAATTATTCTATCTATGCGGTGTTTAGGTAATAGAAATTCTATTTAGGAATGGTTATAAAAGATGAGTGATGTTGAAGAAGATATTGTAAAACAAATTTTAGTTGCAGATGATGAACAAGCAGTTCGTGATTTTGTTGAGCGCGCATTAAATTATGCAGGTTACGCCGTTGATACAGTAGGTGATGGTAATGAAGCTTTAAAAGCCTTGGAAAATAAAGAATATGATCTATTGCTAACCGATATTGTTATGCCAGATTTGGATGGTATTGCCTTATCATTAAAAGTATCCAAAGATTATCCAAAGACTAAAATATTAATGATGTCTGGTTACGCTAATCAAAGACAAAAAGCCTATAATCTTGATGCCTTAGTCCATGAAGTAATTCCAAAACCTTTTACCTTGGATGAGATCTGCAACAAAGTGCATGATGCTTTTAAATAGGTCATCTTCTTAATTTAAGTCTGCAATATATTTTATTTATCTAGTAAATATTCTGTTTCTATTAAGTATCTTGTTTTTCTGCTTCTTCATTACCTTATAATAATCATTTATTAAGCCATCTAATTTATTGCTCTTTTTATTAGCATTGGCGTAATCAATAAAATCATTTAATAACAATAATGGTTCAGTTGATCGGTTTAAAATCCCTATATCTGCCTCTGCTTTATCACTAAAATTAATCAAAGTTGATTTTAATTCTAATTCCGTATCATCCAGCTCTTTTTTAGATTTTCTATGGTTACCTGCGATTTTTAATGCCAGATTTAAACTTTCTTCTAAATTCAACTTGTTTAGCTCTATCGGATCAATATCCATTACTTCAGATATGGCAGCAGTTGTAAGATATTCCATTTGTCGATCACAAGCAGATAATGTTCTAAATAGAATTAGGTTAGATATGAAACTATCTAATTCAGCATCATTTGGAAAATTTTGTAAGATCCGAATTACAGCAAAACTATCTGCGATATTCTCGGCATATTGTAGATGTGAAATATCCATACCAATTATATCGTAATATTCTCTGGTTAACGCATGGGCTATCTCATGGTTTAAACTATATGAATCCATAATGGATTGTAGCTTAGGGCTAGAATCAGAATATTGGATCAATGCAAAAGAATCAATATTCCGAGCTGAAACTAGGCTCGCAGAATTATTAAAATTTAAACAAAAAGCTGATTGTTGATCTTGCTTATCTTTTAGTAAATTACCAACTTCAACTTTCATTGAATAAAGTATCTCTTCTAATTCATTATCATTATCTCGTATCTCAGTGTTTTTTATAATTTGTATAAAAGAAGCAACAGCTTTTTTAAATGTTTTGGGCTTTTTACAATTATATATAAATATATTCTCCATTCTTTCTGGAAAAGCTGCTCTAAATTCTGCAATTTCTTGTTTGGTGTCGAATATCATATTTTTAGATGTTTCTTTATTGGGGTGGAGAATTTTTTTGGTAGCTGATCGATATTATCCAACAAAGCATCTTTATTCTGATGAAATTCTTGGAAAGTAGTTCTGGCATCAAACTGATCGACCATGCTGATTTTATTTATATCAGCGATCATTATTGCAAAGTTTAAGCTTTCTTTTAAATCCATCTCGGAGAAATCAGTGTTTTTAGCAAATTCAATTACTGCATCTATTGAATTGACCGTAAAATGTTCAATATCAATTTCGGGTGGCATTGCTTCAATTACTCGATTCTTGGCAATTATCTTGGCAAAATCTAATCCTTGTTCTTTATATTCTTGTATCAATCTAATAGTTGCAAAAGCATCCGCAACATTCTCTTTGTAATTCACATCCATATTAATCAATTTATGATTGGTAAGGGCATGAAGCATTTCATGGTTGAAGACATAGAATAGAGCGATCTCTTTATTGGAGTTAGTGCCGTTAAAAACTTCTAATTCTTTTAAATCTTTATAATCTTTCGTATATGTAAGCAGGCAGACATGGTCAATAGACACTTCTTTTTTCTGTTCTCGTATATATTGGTTAATACTTATAGTGCTCGCATAGGGGTGTTTTATTAAATTAGTGTCATCATTCTTTTCCAGCCAATTATTAAAACATTCATCTGACAGATGTTTTTGATATAGTTTTCTACCGGCTTGATTAAATGCTTCTCTAAGTTTTGATGTCGTTTTGGGATCAGAAAGATCTGCAATAAATGTTTTCAACATTTCAACTGGAAATTCTTTTTCAAATTTTTTAATTTCTTGTTTTACATCAAAGTTCATTTGGATATCTTTATAAGTGTAATGGAGTAGGGAGTTTTGATTTATAGCTAGTTTAGACAGAATATAGAGTGGCTTTTAACTTTTGACTAGTTTTAGAGCCATTATTTAAGAATTTACTTACAATCTCAGGTAGTTGGGCGGCTTCAGTATTATCCAATTCATTCTCTAGCCATTTGCTGTCCATATCACCATATTGAGCCATCGACTTAATCTCGACAATTCCTGCTATTGATTCTTGTATTTTGTATAACTCGGATGAGCTTATTCGATTATTCTCTGCAATCTTAACTGCTAATTCCATAGTCTCTGGTAAGCTTAATTCACTAAAATCTATCTTTTTATTAAGATCTAAGACTTCTTGTAGGGAAGGGCAGGTATAATGATCTATATCAGGCGTAGATTTTATGATTTCTTTTAGCCTAACCCCTAAAATTTCACTAACTATTTGAACACCAGCCTCTTTATATCTTTGTATAGTCCTAATCGCTGAAAAAGCATCGGCAATATGTTCATTATGATTAATGCTATCTTTAAACATTGATGCAAAATTTAAACTATGAGCCATTTCGTGGTTGAAAAAACAGTAAGATAAAAGTTCTAAACTATCATTATTAAATTCCGTATTAAAGATAGTATTTAAGATTTCTATATCACTGCTATGGTATAAAATATTAGCATATTCATTTAATTCATTGCCTTCATGATCTCTATAACCAGCAAATGACGAAGAAGGCACTTTTCTATATGCAATCTCTTCACTTTTAGAAGCAATGAAGTTTTTAAGCCTATCTGATATCTGGCTGCTAGTCATATCGCTCAGATATTTTGCCTGATGAGCTTTATGATTCTTAATCGCTACTTTAAAGAAAGCAGATCTTACTTTAGACTTCTGATTTTCATCATTAATATCCATGACAAAAACCTTCTCCATTTCAAATGGAAAAGCTTTTTTAAATTCTGCTACTTCTTTTTTTACATCAAGTGTCATATAAATATCCTTTAAGGTTTTTATAATACCTGTATTTAAGGGATATGTCAACATCTATAGAGAGGTTATAATATAATGTCAGATAAAATGGTTTTGGTTGAGATAGAGAATAATATCGCAACAATAATAATGAATAGACCAGAAGTGCATAATGCATTTAATGAAGAGGTGATTGCGGAGCTAACGTCAATTTTCTTAAAGCTACAAGATGATAACGATATTAGAGCGATTATATTAAAAGGTGCTGGTAAAAGCTTTTCCGCTGGCGGTGATCTGAATTGGATGAAAAGAGTTGCTCAATATAGCTATGATGAAAATGTAGAAGATGCCATGGGTTTGGGCAGATTGCTAAACACAATATATAATTGTAAGAAACCTGTGATTGCTATTGTTCATGGTAACGCCTTTGGCGGGGGAGTGGGCTTAACTGCTGCTTGTGATATTGCTTTGGCAGTTAAAGGCACTAGATTTTGTTTATCAGAAGTAAAAATTGGCTTAATCCCAAGTGTCATTGGTCCTTACGTGATTGCAGCAATAGGTGAGCGACATTCAAGGCGTTATTTCATGACTGCTGAGATATTTGATGCTGATGAAGCGGCTCGTATTGGTTTGGTCCATGAAAGTTTAGAAGAAGCTGAGTTAGAATTGAAATTAGAATCAATAATAAAATCAATTAAAGCAGGAGCACCAAAGGCGCAAAGCATGGGTAAAAAGCTGATCCTTGATATTGCCCAAAAAGAAATAAATGATGACGTGATAAAATTAACCTCAACTAGGATTGCTGAAGCGAGAGCTAGCGATGAAGGGCAAGAAGGCTTAAACGCATTCTTAGAAAAAAGGAAACCAGAATGGGCGAGCTAGAATCTTGGCAGGATAAATTTGAGATATGGTGGAGTAATAATGAATCGGATGATGCATCACATGATATTGGTCATTTCCGTCGTGTTTGGAAAATGGCAGATAAAATAGCCAGTAAAGAAGATGCAAATGCAGATAGGTTGGTATTACTAGCCGCCGCATATTTTCATGACGTAGTTAATCCACCAAAGAATAGCGACCTTAGATCAAAAGCATCAAAAATGGCAGCTGAGAAGGCGAGTGAGATATTAAAAGATATGGGGTTTCCTAATGATAAATTAGAAAATACAGAACACGCAATTGTAGCGCATAGCTTTTCTGCGAATATAGAAGCCAAGACTATTGAAGCCAAAATATTACAAGATGCCGATCGAATGGAATCTTTAGGGGCAATGGGTATTGCCAGAAATATGTATGTCGCAGGCAAAATGGGTTCAGCCATGTTTCATCCAGAAGATATAATGGCAGAGAATAGAGATCTTAACGATTCTAAATACGCAAT
>CALDHH010000149.1 GCA_937941575.1 uncultured Alphaproteobacteria bacterium
GGAGCGAATGTTTCATGTTTCATGATATCTGATTGCTCTGGCATTTCAACGATGGCTGGGGTTACGTAATAAGCATCTGGATATTCACTTTCCAAAACACGCTCACCACCAAATACTTTACCACCAGATTTTCTTGCTTTATCAAGGCTATCCATCATTGCATCATAGGATTGTTTATCAATCAAAGGTCCTAATAAAGTATTTGAATCCAATGGATTACCAATTCTAACCGATGAATATGCAGTCTTTAAGCTTTCTGTGAAATTACTAACAAGGCTAGTATGGGCAATTAATCTTCTTTGGCTGGTACATCTTTGACCAGCTGTACCAACTGCACCAAATACTGTTGCTGGTAGGGCGAGGCTTAGATCAGCAGATTGAGTTAAAATCATGGCATTATTACCACCAAGTTCTAAGATTGAACGACCAAATCTTTTTGCCACAACTGGAGCAACTTCTTGTCCCATTCTTGTGCTTCCTGTGGCACTTATTATTGAATATCTACTATCAGCCACCATGATTTCACCGATTTCTCTATCCCCGATTATTAATTGAGATAGATTATCCGGAGCAAAATCACATTTATCAATTACTCTTTGTAATAATGATTGGCAAGCAAGTGATACGAGTGGAGTTTTTTCAGATGGTTTCCAAACACAAGTATTACCACATACTAATGCCAAGGCAGTATTCCATGACCAAACCGCAACTGGAAAGTTAAAGGCAGAGATAATTCCGATTGTCCCCATTGGATGCCAGTTTTCTTCCATCTTATGACCTGGACGCTCAGATGCGATTGTTAAACCGTATAATTGTCTGGAAAGACCGACCGCGAAATCACAGATATCAATCATCTCTTGGACTTCTCCTAAGCCCTCAGACAGGATCTTGCCACATTCAATTGTCACCAACTCACCAAGTTCATGTTTATTATTACGTAGCTCTTCACCAAATAATCTAATTAACTCACCTCGTTGTGGAGCAGGGGTCTTACGCCATGTTTTAAATGCTTCTTGCGAGTTTTTAGTAATTACTTCCAAATCTTGTTTTGTGTGCTCTTGAACTAATCCAATTTTTTTACCATCGATTGGGCTGAAGACTTCTAAACTACCTTGATTATACAGAGACCTATTTACGCCCATTTTTTCCATTAAATTATCAATGTTGTAATCCATTCTATTAATCCCTGTTTTTGTTGCTTGTTGCATTTTATTCTCCCCAATTTAAAAAAATTACCAGTTCAAAATTACTTTCCCTGATTTCCCTGAACCCATTATATCAAAACCTTGTTGAAAATCATCAATGTTAAATTGATGCGTGATTATCTTTGAAATATCTAAACCAGATTGTAACATTGAGCTCATTTTATACCATGTCTCAAACATCTCACGCCCGTATATTCCCTTTAAGGTTAAACCTTTAAATATTACATCATTCCAATCAATTGCTGTGTCATTGGGTGGAATTCCCAAAATTGCAACTTTTCCGCCATGATTCATTGATTTAATTAAATCTTTAAATGCTGTGTTATTGCCTGACATTTCTAAGCCAATATCAAAACCTTCGCGCATATTTAATTCTTGCATTACGTCTTTTAAATCTTCTTTTAAGACATTAACGGTTCTACAAGCACCAAGCTTATTTGCCAAATCCAACCTGAAATCATTTACATCGGTTAAGACAATATTCCTTGCCCCAACATGTTTGGCAATTGATGCTGCCATTATCCCAATTGGTCCAGCCCCAGTTATTAAAACATCTTCACCAACCATATTAAATGATAAAGCAGTATGAGTTGCATTACCAAATGGATCAAATATTGCAGCCAGATCATCGCTTATATCATCTGGAATTTTAAAGACATTTTGGGATGGAAGGGATAGATATTCGGCAAATGATCCTTGAACATTAACTCCTATTCCTTGAGTATTTCGGCATAGATGTTGAGTTCCTGCTCGACAATTTCGGCAATTACCGCAAGTTAAGTGACCTTCACCAGATACTCGCTCACCAATCTCAAACCCTTTTACATGTGATCCAATATCAGCAATAACACCAACATATTCATGTCCGACAACCATCGGAACTGGAATTGTTTTCTCTGCCCATTCATCCCAATTATATATATGCATATCTGTACCACAAATTGCAGTTTTTTTGATCTTAATTAAAACATCATTCGGGCCAATTTCTGGCATTGGAATATCATGTTCCATCCAGATGCCTTTTTCGCTTTTTGCTTTTACTAATGCTTTCATATTATTTTCAATTCTTTACCAATTTTCTCAAATGCTGTAATTGCTCTATCTAATTGATCTTTGCTATGAGCTGCGGATATTTGTGTCCTTATTCTAGCTTTCTCTTTTGGTACAACTGGGAAGGAGAAGGCAACGACGTATAGTCCCTCATTAAGCAATCTATCAGCAAAATCTTTGGCAATTTTTGCATCATATAACATGATTGGAATAATTGCATGATCGCCAGTAATTAGATCAAAACCCAATTCAGTCATTTTTGTTCTAAAATATTCAGAATTATCTTTAAGCTTACTTACCGCCGAATTGTCATTTACTAAGATATCAAGTGATTTAATCGATGCTGCTACAATCGGTGGCGGCATAGTATTTGAGAATAAATAAGGTCTTGAACGCTGTCTTAACATCTCAACGATTTCTTTTTTACCAGAGGTGTAACCGCCAGATGCACCGCCCAAGGCCTTGCCAAATGTTCCAGTTACTATATCAATCTTATCCTGCACACCCCAATATTCTGGAGTACCACGACCATTATCACCAACAAAGCCAACTGCATGGGAATCATCAACCATTAGCATTGCATTATATTTTTCGGCCAAATCACAAATAGCAGGTAGATTGGCAATAATACCATCCATAGAAAATACACCATCCGTGGCAATCATCTTAAATCTTGCACCATCTTTATCAGCTTGGATTAATTGTTTTTCTAAATCTTCGGCATTATTATTTTTATATCGATATCTTTTTGCCTTACAAAGCCTAACTCCATCAATGATACTGGCATGATTAAGTTCATCACTTATAATGGCATCTTCCGCCCCAAGTAATGTTTCAAACAGCCCAGCATTAGCATCAAAACAGGATGAATATAAAATAGTATCTTCAGTGTTTAAAAATGAGCTTACCTTAGCTTCAAGTTCTTTATGTAGGTTTTGAGTACCACAGATAAAACGGACAGAAGCCATTCCAAACCCATGACTATCAAGTGAATCTTTAGCAGCTTGTATAATATCTTGATTATCAGCCAAACCTAAATAATTATTAGCACATAGATTGATTACTTCATCACCAGAGCTAACAGTAATCTCGGAGCTTTGTGGGGAGGTGATTATTCGCTCGGACTTATACAGACCAGCTTCCTTTAATTCTTCGATTACTTCATTTAAATGGCTTTTTATTGTATAGGTCATTGTTTTTTTATCTTCTTGTTATATTTTAATATTATATCTAATATAGATAATATATTAAGATTTTAAAAGGAGAAAAGAAATGAAAGAAGTTAACAGCAAGTTCTGGTCAGTAATGAGCAGTTTTATTGATAATGATAATTTCAGTGCAAAAACATTTGAAGATAAAGATTGTGAGAAGGTAGCAATCGCAGGCTTATTCATTCACGCAGCAAGAAGTGATGGCGAATATACAATAGAAGAACGTGCAAAAATAGCGGAATTATTACAAGATAAATTCGAACTTGATTGTGATAATACTGAAGAATTGATGATACAGGCAGATAAAAGAGAATCTGAAGCAATTGATAGCTATGAATTTATTAAAGTAATTAATCGTAAGCTTGACCAAGGTCAAAGGCAGTTATTATTAAAACAGGCTTGGGAAATTATTATGGCTGATGGTATTGTTGATCCTTTTGAAAAGGGACTTATTGGCAAAATGTCGAGCTTATTAAGCGTATCTGCAAAAAATAATAATGCGATTAAGCAACAAGTACAAAAATTAAAGGCATATCAAAATCTTGGCTAGTATTTGGGATGATATAGAAGGCAATATAAAATTCGGTGTAAGTCATATTGCAACGGAAAGCATTATTATTGCCATGGCTGGGATAATGGTTCGGATGTCAAAATCAGATGGCAGTTTTCAAAAGGGAGAATATGAAAGTATAAAACATATTCTGGCTGAAAAATTTAAATTTGATGAAGATATTATAGCAGGCCTTATTTTACAGGCCAATCATTCTTTAAAAGACACTGAGACATATCATTCTTTTAAAGACGATAATGATGTTGAACAATTTGTATCTGTACTTAATAAAGAGCTTGATGCAGAAGGTAAAAGAAAATTTGCCAAAATGCTTTGGTATATTGTATTGGCAGATAAGGTAATTGATCAAAGAGAAATGAGCTTTTTTGATACATTGCTACCGCAATTGGGGATTTTAGTATCTGAGATAGATATAATTAAAAAAGAAGCATCTGGAGAAACTATGCATTTCGAAGATCCCATTACAGAGATGCTAAAACATGAATTACCAAAAGCATCTTGGGAAGATTTTGAAAGTGGTTAGATCCCATATTTTAATAATTGGTGATGATCTTAAAGGGCTATCGCTATTATTCCAAAACCATAATATCACATTAATTGGCGCCAATAATGATCCATTATTGGATTATATAAGATCATCACATTCCAATGTAAATATAATGGAATGTGATTTAAATAATTGGATAATATTATCAGGGATGATAAAGGGGGCTACTGCTCTTCATAGTAAATATGATGTAATTATTTTGGATAGTAAGCAGTTAAATAATGTAACTTTGCAAAGAATAATCCCAATCTTTATTGATAATGCATCAGATAATATAAAAATATTTCATGTTTTAGGCGATGATAAAAGCTTTGATGATGAAGCAATTCAAAAGCTTGAGATGGATTGTGAAGTTTTGAATAATATAAATATATTGCCCGATAATAAAAAATGGGTTAGAGATAATGACTTCATAGATAATCTATATACAGTTATTTCAAAAAAAATATAAAGGCATCAAATCAATGGCATCTGGTTCAAAGAAAGTAATCTACGCAGCACTTTTTGGTAATTTAATGATTTTCATTACTAAATTAGGGGCATCTATTTATACTGGAAGCTCTGCGATGTTAAGTGAAGCTATACATTCATTCGTTGATACTGGTAATCAGGGATTACTTTTATATGGTTTAAAAAGAGCCAAGAAACCAGCCGATGAAATGCATCCATTTGGTTATGGGATGGAGTTATATTTTTGGTCATTTGTGGTGGCTATTGTAATCTTTGCTATTGGCTCTGGGATATCTTTTTATGAAGGATTTTCTAAAATAATGAATCCACATCCTGTTAAAGATCCTTTTGTAAATTACATTGTTTTAAGTGGTGCAATATTATTTGAAGGCTGGGCATGGAGTGTTGCTTTTAAAGAATTCAGAAAAACCAAAGGTCAAAGATCATATATAAATGCAGTAAGACATAGTAAAGACCCAACAATATTTACCGTTTTATTTGAGGATACCGCAGCAATGCTTGGTTTAATAGTAGCTCTGGTTGGAATATATTTAAGTGTTGAGCTTGATATGCCAGTTCTTGATGCTTGCGTATCAATTATAATTGGGGTTATCTTGGCGGCAACAGCAATATTGCTCGCTTATGAAACCAAAGGTTTGCTAATTGGTGAGGGAGCAGGTGAAGAAACAGTTAAAAACCTTCGAAAAATTATAAGTTCAGATAAAAGCGTTAAAAATGTAAATGAACTTTTAACAATGCATATGGGACCAGAAGAAATATTGTTAAATGTCAGCATTGATTTTGATGAAGAGATGAGTTCAAGCGATGTTGAATTAGCTGTGTCAAATATGGAGTTATTAATTAAATCAAAACATCCAAAAGTAAAAAGAATATTTATTGAAGCTCAAAGCTTTAAACAACATCTAAAAGATAAGATAAAAAAGAAGTAAAATATAATGTCGCATAGGTTGATTTATCTAAATATTAAGAAGCAAGATCAAGAGTTATTTAATTCATTGGTTAAAGATGAAGTAATAAAGGATTACTGGCTAACTGAAAAATCAGAAGATAGATTACATTATAATATTCTTATAAAAACTGGTGATACTCAAAAGATTACTGATAAAATTCAAACTTTTTTCTATGATAATCTGGTCGCAGAAGCGGTTGGAGTAGAGCGTTTAGAAAAAACAAAAGTTGTAATTCTACCTGTTGAGGCAGTAATGCCAGATATTACAAAAGAAGAAGAGAAAAAGCCAAAATCTAAAAACTCAACAATTAGCCGCGAAGAATTATATGATGAAATATCAAAAGGAGCTGAATTAGACGGTAACTTTATTCTATTTGTATTTTTGTCTACTATTGTGGCTGCTATTGGTTTACTGGAAAATAATGTGGCAGTTATAATTGGGGCAATGGTGATTGCTCCTTTCTTAGGGCCTAATTTGGCTCTGGCTTTGGCGACTGCACTTGGCGACACAAAGTTAATGTTAAAATCATTAAAAACAAATTTGGTTGGGCTTTCAATTACTTTGGTTATGGCCTATCTACTTGGAAAATTCTGGACGGGGCCTTTAGATGGGCATGAATTGCTAAGCCGTACACATGTTGGTTATGATGGGATTATATTGGCAATCGCATCTGGGGCGGCAGCGGTGCTATCTTTGGTCACTGGTTTATCAAGCGTATTAGTAGGCGTAATGGTAGCGGTTGCTTTATTACCACCTGCAGCAGTTATGGGTTTAATGTTTGGGGCAGGGCAGATCGATTATGCGATCGGTGCGGCATTATTATTGGCGGTTAATATCGTATGTGTAAATCTGTCGGCGAAATTAGTATTCTTATATAAAGGAATAAAGCCGAGAACTGACACAGATCAAGCGAAAGCTAGAAAAGTAATGTTCTTCTATATCATGTTCTGGGCAATATCTTTATCTGTATTAGCATTTATTATTTATTGGAAGTCAAAATAAGTACTAGAATTTTTTATTAAAAAATATATATTAATAGCTAAGATTAATTAAAATATTCAGGAGAATTGAAATGTCGGACATAGTATCAGAACAAATTAAAAAACAAATCACCGAAAATGATATCGTTTTATATATGAAGGGAACAGCAGTATTCCCACAATGTGGATTTTCTGCATCCGTTATTCAGATTTTGGATTTATTAGGAGTTGAATATAAAGATATTGATATCTTACCAGAGCCAGAATTAAGAGAAGGCATCAAAGCATTCACAGAATGGCCAACAATTCCACAGCTCTACGTAAAAGGCGAATTCGTTGGTGGTTGTGATATTATCCGTGAGATGTATCAAAATGGTGAATTGCAGACTTTAATGCAGGATAATGGCATTAAAATTAATGTAGATGCAGCCTAAAAAATATTCCCGTATTATGATTATTGGTTCTTGTGGAGCAGGAAAATCTTATCTATCCACAAAACTTGCAAAGAATATG
>CALDHH010000150.1 GCA_937941575.1 uncultured Alphaproteobacteria bacterium
AAATATGACTTCCAATCAATTCCATCAATGAATGGAACTATTTTCTTATGAACTAAACATCGGAATCTATATTATAAGAACGTTTAGAGGCTTTATTCTGACGGCACCGTTAACCTTCATAAATGCACCCTTCTCATAAAAATATATTGTATAAATACAAGTATCTATGGATATTAGGATAAACAATTTTTTAATATTAAAATTAAGGTTGCGTTAAAATTGAGAATACTTAGACTTAGATTTTAATAAGATCTAATGAAATAAATTATATTAAAAGAACAAGGTACTCAAAATGGATATACATACTATATATGCGATTATTGGTTTTTTTCTTGCTTCTTATTCAGTTATTGCCAATGACTCAGTTCAAACATTAGGAACTTTTATAGCATCGAATAGCAAAGTCTTTAAATGGTATTGGCTTTGGGTGGCTGCGAGTTCTGTTCTGGTTTGTACGTTATTTTATGGCTGGTATGCTTATGGCGGTGATATTTCTTATGGACGTTTAGATAAAATTCCCGTGATGAAAATTGAATGGTATCATGCAGCGGCTCCGCTTGTTTTAGTTGCCTTGACCCGCGTTGGAATTCCCGTCTCTACTACTTTCCTTGTTCTATCGACTTTTGCATCGACATTTATACTTGAAAAAATGTTGATGAAAAGCATTATTGGTTATGGGCTTGCAGTAATGGTGGCTTACGTGACCTGGATGGTTTTGGCTCATTTTATCAATGAAAAACTTAATGCAGTTAAACCAGAAAATCGTAAATATTGGCGAACTCTTCAATGGTTTTCAACTGGTTTTCTTTGGTTTTCTTGGTTATCTCATGATATGGCTAATATTGCTGTTTATCTTCCAAGGGAACTTCCTTTTGATCTTTTAATTGGTGTCGCAATTGTTTTAACTGGTTGGCTTGGTTATATATTCTACTCACATGGTGGTAAGATCCAAGAAATTGTATTGGAAAAAACTGGCTCAAGATTTATGAGATCAGCCACTATTATTGATTTAGTTTACGCAGTTCTTTTATTATATTTCAAAGAGCTCAACAATATTCCAATGTCAACAACTTGGGTTTTTGTTGGTCTATTAACAGGTAGAGAACTTGCAATTGCAACCGTTCATCGTAAGGAATACAGCTATAAATATGTTTTCCCTATCATTGGCAAAGACTTCCTTAAAATGTTAATTGGGCTTGCAATATCAGTTGCAATGGTACTTGTTATTCATAGCTTCTTGATGGATGGCTAAGCTCCAAAATAATGCTAATAGGTAAAATCATAAAATATCAATACCCCGAATAGCCTCTTTTCTTTTCTGGTATTATGAAGCTAATGGTCTTTAATTCATTTATATTAACTGAATTATATTTCTGAACTTGAAAAGTTACTTTTGTTCCAGGTTTGGCTTCATTTAGAAAAGTTAGAACTTTATATTTTCCTTGTTTTTTATCTAATGCCTTACCTTGCCAAGTTACCAATCTATCGCCTTTATCAACCCCTGCTAATTTAAAAGGAGATTCTGGGGATAGGTGGATAAAATATACTAGATTATGACCCATATCATTATATGAGAGCCCCCATCTTGGTCTGGTGTTACGTGGAGGAGCTTTTAATTTTATCTTCATAAATTGCCCTCCTCGATATATCTTGGCTTTGATAATTTCTCCAGTCTCGGCATAAGAAAGATAATCACTAAATACTTGCAATCCTCTTCTACCCAAGGTCTTTTGAATTGGGTTTCCACCCCATTCCAAAACTATATCACCAACTTTCAATGCCATTCTTTCTGCTGGATAACCTTTCATTAGATGATTAATCATTACCCCCCTTGGTCTATAGTCAATTTTTGCACCGAATAGTGGCTCATGGACGAAATAACTATTTGCTTTGGCTTTCTTATCTAATCCTATTACTTTACCTGGGATATAATGTTGGAAGGCAAAATCATATCTCCACATATTATTATCTTCGCGTTCACGCCAATCAACCCACCATTGATTGCCAACGGTATAGGTAATTCCACTCCAAAAAGAATATTTATCCACCCGCCATTTTCCATCAGGGGATTTCTCCAACATGAATGGACCACAATTTCTATTCTTTAAACTATAACCAATTACTGCTCTGGTTTTTAAGGTGTTATATTTTGTTGGTAATTGTAAATGCTTACATTTTTTATATATTTTTGCAGAATTATCTACTTGGGCTCTGGTGGTTACCACATCTTTTAAAAGCCTAGTTGATTTTTCAGTATTAAGATCACTAAAATGCAAAGAATTTATATGGGCAAAAGTACTTTTCTTCCATAGCTCAAAAGTAGCCTCTGGTGTATCTTGGGCAGTAAATACATAGCCTTTTTCATTTTTATAAGCTTCTCGACCTAAACCAATTTTGGCATCATTAGTAACTCCTGCTCCCATACTAATGGATTCTAAGCCTCTATCGTCAAATTCGTAACCTTGTCTTGCTTCTTCTGCTCTGTTTCTTATCAGCTCGCTTGTGGCAATAATTCCTTTGAATATTTGATTATTACGGAAGAAAGGTACCATCTGGTTTCGCTCAATATATGAAGTAAAAGCATCGGTGTAGATTGGTTCTAGTAAGGTACTATGCTCCATCCGTAATTGGTTATTTTTTACATCAACGACCAATAATATTCCACGTCCAGATTTACTACTTGCGCCAACTTTATTATCGTTAAAGAATTTATTAGTAAATAAATTAATATCACCCAAACCATCTTCAAAAATCACTTGATAATCAATATCATATTCATCCAATAAGAATTTATGATATTGCTTAATCTCTTCTAATTCAGCTTCTTTGATAACTGCTGCCGCTTGCGCTTGTTCAATCTTTTCAGATTTATTAAGATAAGCAGTTAAGCCAAAGGATATAACTATAACTAAGATTATGATTATTAAAGATGGGTTTAAGTTCTTCATTACTATTCTCCAGTTTTATCTTTAAAATTAACATCTATCTTATTTTCAGCACTCTCATCTGCCTCAAAATAAGCCTTACGTTTAAATCCAGACATATTTGCAATTACACTACTTGGTAAGACACGGATGGTACGGTTATAATCACGCACTGCATCATTAAACATCATTCTAGTAATATTAATTCTATTCTCTGTACCTTCCAATTGGTCTTGTAAGGTTAGAAAGCTTTCAGATGATTTCAGGTTTGGATAATTCTCTGCCAAAGCAAATATGCTTTTCATACCTGCCCCCACCTGTGCTTGAATTCCAGCCAATGCAGCCATTTTATCTTCACTATCTAGCTCTACTGCTAATTCATCAGCATTAGACTTTATTTCTTCTAACTGATTAACCGCAGTTAATAACTTATTTCTGGCATTGGTTGTACCGATTAGAACTTCCTCTTCCTGATCCGCAAATCCCTTAACAGTATTTACTAAATTCGGGATAAGATCAGCACGACGTTGATAATTTGTCTCAACCTGAGACCAGCTAGACATCACGTCTTCTTCTTTGGATACTATGTTATTATATAAAAACATAAATATAATTACGCATAATAATATTGGTAAGAATATAATAGTTATGCTTGTTATGTTCTGGATTGTGTTACTCATTTTTCCAACTCCTTCTGGTTGATTAATTGTCTCTGCGATATTTTGTATTTGCTCTATTTGTGTAGTATCTCCGCCCGTATTTGAGAAAGCTAAAAACCCCATAAATAATAAAGCTGACACACCAATAATTTTATATATAGGCAATTTCTTTCTTATAGAAATATCGCCAAAATCAGGTTTACTTACTTCAGAATTAACTCGAACCAAATCTGCTTGTGCTTGGGTCAATTTTCCACTTTCAACCATTCTTAATAATCTATTTTCAATACTCACCATTTATCTCCTGTATCAAACGCATGCCCTTACCAGATGAAATATCATTGCTTTCAATTCTCGCTAGAATATTTTCAATCTCTGCTTGGTCTGCTTGTTGTAATTTTGTCAGCTCCATTATCATCTCATCTACATATTTTCTTAATGTCGGATAGCTAAGCTCCATTTTAATCGCTAATTCTTTTAAATTACCGCCACAAAATAAAAGCTGTTCTGCCAGTCTTCTATGTTCTTTTGGCAATCTTGCCATTCTATGGAGTCTAAATTCCCCCTGATAAGTGATATCGCATGAAGTACAAGATAATTTTTCTATCTTTAATTCTTCGCTACATGTTAAACAATTCTGCATATTGGCAACCTCCTATTATTTACAATAACAATAAAAAGCAATGATGTCAACTATAATTTGAATTATATTAAAATTATAAGACTATTTATTTAATATAATTCAAATTATTCTTATAAAACTTTAATGGATCGAAGTTATTTTACAAGCATAATCATGCAATAAATTACAGAAACATGCCTTAATTCCATTAATTATAGATCTTAAAATAATTGTTTAATATAGGAGGTAACCTCAGAAGGATTATCATTTTGATTAACTGCTTTGATATGAGTTTTTGCATCATCTATGTCTTTTAGATAATTACTCATATGTTTTCTGGCTATTCTCATACCATTTTTCTCACCATAAAATTCAAGCATTAATTGATAATGCTCTAAAATAATAGCCAGCTTTTCTTGACTACTTGGATCAGGTAATTTTATTCCAGTTTTTAGATATTCGGCAATTTGATTTAATAACCAAGGCTTACCGTAACAGCCCCTGCCAACCATAACTCCATCAGCCCCAGATTGCTGCATTGCATTTATTGCATCATCATAATTCTCAATATCACCATTTATGATTAGGGGGATTTTTATTTTCTCTCTGATCTCTGAAACTTCTTGCCAATTTGCAATGCCTTTATACATTTGCATTCTAGTTCGAGCATGGATGGTAACCATTTTTATACCAACATCTTCAGCGATTTTTGATAGAATAGCCGCATTCTTTGATGCATCATCCCAGCCTAGTCTCATTTTAACAGTTACTGGCACATCAACCGCTTTAACAACGGCCGCCATTATTTCCCCTGCTAGTTTTTCTTCGCGCATTAATGCCGAGCCACATAATCTATTTACGATCTTTTTGGCAGGACAACCGAAATTAATATCAATAATATCAGCCCCCATTTCAACATTCATGATGGCAGCTTTCGCCATTACCTCTGGTTCAAATCCTGCTAATTGGACTGCTCTTGGATATTCTTCTTTTTCACCTGCAGCCATTTTCAATGTATCACTATTCTCTGATAACATTAAATGGCTAACAATCATCTCGGAGAATACAATTCCTGCACCATATCTTTTTACCAACTTCCTAAACGGTAAATCGGTAACTCCAGACATTGGAGCTAATAACACTGGATCATCTATTATAATATTATTTAATTTGAAACTCATTTAGATGTCTTAGATACACCAGCTATAGAAACCTTATTTATCTTGGCAGGTTTTTTGTATTTTTCCCTTAATAGATCATTATTTTCTTCTAATGCATCAGCTAGCCTGTTAAAAACAGCTAACAAGTCAGAGTTTCTTCTATTATTAACCCTAATCTCTTCAAGTACAGCATCACTGCTTGATTTTGATGATTTCAAGATTTTATTAGCCTCAACTTGACCATCTTTTAACTCTCTAACAAGCCTTAATAATCTCTCACTATCATAATCATCCATAGTAACTATCCGTTAAATTTAAAAAATACAAGTTACACCTGCTATGTCAAAATGTCAATAAATATATTTGGATTAATAGATGAAATACATTATCATGAGAATTATTAATTAATAAAAATGAAAGTTAAAGCAATGCCAAAATATAATCTATTTTTTATAATCTTAGCCAGTATAATTCTAACTGCTTGTGCTGGCCCTAGTACCAGAGCCCCAAATATATCTAATCAAGCACTGGCTGTGGAGAAGCAAAAACAGAAGAATTTACTGTATAAAGCTCAAATTGATAATCAAAATAGATTATATAATATCTCATACCCAATACTGACCAAAAATTTTGAAGCCTGTAATGAAAATCTAAGGCCTTTATATGGAATGGTTATGTGGAATTTAACTAATGTTGCAAAATCCTACAGAAAAGCTGCCAAGGAATTATATGGCTTATCCAATAGAGTTTCGGTCAGGACAGTTGCGAAGAACTCCCCTGCTCATAAAGCTGGCATCAAAGCAGGTGATGTATTAATTGCAATAAATGGCACAGAGATACCAGAGGGAAAGCTTGGGATTAAATTTACCGTAAAAGAGCTAAAGAACGGCTCTAATGGTCCAGTTAAAATAGCAATTGGTCGAAATGGCAAGATTTATAATAAAACAATTGCTCCAGTAAAAGGCTGTAAATACCCAGTATTGATGAATAAAAGCCCATCATTAAATGCGTTTGCCGATGGTAAAAAAATCGTAATATCAAAAGGCATGATGCGCTTTCTGGAGAATGATAATGAACTAGCATTAGTTATATCTCATGAGCTTGCCCATAATGCGATGTTGCATATAGATAAGAAAAGACAGAATGCAACAGTTGGAGTTTTAGGAGGCACTGCAGTAGATGTGTTACTAGCAGCAGCAGGCGTAAATAGCGGCGGCCAATTTTCACAATTGGGAGAAAGCTTAGGCGCTAAATCTTATTCAGTAGAATTTGAGCAAGAAGCTGATTATGTTGGCATGTATTTCATGGCAAGGGCTGGGTATAATACTAAAAATGTTGCTAATTTCTGGAGAAGGCTTGCAGCGGAAGGTAACTCATCTATTGATAGAAGAACATCACATCCAACATCGCCAGAGCGTTTCTTAAGTATTGAAAAAACTCATCTTGAGATTATAAATAAGAAAAGAAAAGGTCAGAAGTTAGTTCCGAATACGAGGGAGTAATTTCTGCTTTTGAGAAGGCTTATATAAAAGCTTTGATAACTCTAACAGGTCATCTACGCAATAATAGCCTTTATCTTGCCAATCTTTTTTATCTAGCTTATTAGATGAAGCTCCAGAATCTGGATTTGGTACTGCAATAAATTGCATACCTTCATCTGTTAGTGATTTATCCGGAATATCTCTTATTGTATCACCAATTACCAATACTTCATGTGGCTTTAAGTTATTTTCTTTTAATATTTCTAATATCATACCTGGCTTTGGTTTTGTACAATCGCAATCCGAACCGATATGCGGACAATATAATATCGAGCCTAACTTTACACCAGCTTTACCATCTAGTTCTTCTCTCATATGGTCGTGAATATTATTTAATTCTTCTTCTGTGATAAGCCCTTTGCCAACTGCTTTTTGTTGGGTGAAGACGTGAAGCTTAAAGCCTTTTTTATATAGGCTAGATAATCCATCCAAAACATTAGGTAAAAATTTAAATTCACTAATCGACAGTACATATCCTGTATTCTTAGTATTTGGAACGGCAGGCATTGGAATATTTATTGTACCATCTCTATCAAATATGATTGCTTTTATAGATTTTAAATCAATTTCATCCATAAATCACCAATGTCTTACACGTCCAGTATCAAGATGGACAAAATTGCTTTCAGGGTAGAAACCAACTCCACCAGATTTTAGCTTAATCGCCTCTTTTTGTAACTTGCGGATATTAGTGCCAGGTAGACTTAAATCAACGGCTTGCCCTTGCAAATGGAAGCTTTTCTTTGCTACACCAAAAGACATGCGACGCAGTTTTTCATTGGTTTTATGAGATCTATAGCCTGAATACATCTCAAACTCATTTTTACTTCTAGCTCTTTTTTGTAATATTGCCATTGTGTCTAATAATTTTGGATCAATTGGATGTTGATCGCCAGTTCTATGGTCACGGAATAATTTTTTAATTTCACGGAAAGCATCATCTAAATATTTACCATTCTCCCAAAACTCACCCGAAAATCTTTCACCAGTATGAGTATTTAAGATAGTTGTCTTTCTTACGCTGCTACTAAATAATCCAGCATCAGCATGTTTAGGTACAATAATCATCGGAGCTGCGAATGCCAAAGCACCTAATTTTAAAATATCTCTACGGTTAAATTCTTTTTTCTGAGTAATATTATTCATTTTTCTCTCTTTAAAACTTTGAAATGACTGTTTTGATTGCTTGTTAAATTAGAAACTATCTCCGCCTTGGAATCCACCTTTTTCTTGTATGGATTTAGCTTCTTGGACCGCTCTTCTAAATTCAATTGGCTCTGCAATTTGAGGTAGCGTAACTTCACCAACACCCATACCACGTATAATCACACGACCATAACCGAGTATCCGGCCCATTATTCCTTGGGTTACAGTCACACCTTCGACCCTATCAACGCTAATTTCACCAACATGTCTGGCGATTAATCCACGTTTATATATCAAACGCTCTGTCGTAACTGCGATTTCTGTCGTTGCGCGAGTTAACATCATATTTGCAAAGAATAAAATACCCAGTAAGAACATTGCCAGCATAGATAATCTTAATATCGGATTTAAAGCCCATAATATTTTGAAATACCCCTCTCTATCATCAACAGCCCTATTAAACGCCTGCCAGTATAGATCAGTTGGTAAATCTTGATATTGCTGATTAACTTCGCCATGAACATCCAAAAATATTGCACCACCTGCGATCAACAGGCCAAGAACCGCACCGAAGATTATCCAGCTAACTGCCTTGATTGTGTAAATCAAATGAAACCTTGCCCCAAATATAATTTGTTCGTCTGGCCCTAATGATTGTTGTACATATAACATATACTTGCCTTTTGAGTATTTAATACAAAATAGATTCTATAGCTATTCCAAAATAAAACCAAGCAGTTTTATAAGCTATATAAATTCTATTCAATATAAATTATTCATCACCAAGGCAAATTCCAAGTGATCTTGCTGTTTTTACCAAAGTGCTATCTAGCTCAACTTCCTGATATGCCGCAATTGCGTCTTCTATTGGAACATCAATTACATTCCTATCTGACCACGAAACCATACGATCGAATTTGCCTTGCTCAACTAGCTCAATTGCATGCACACCAAATGCAGATGCTAAAATTCTGTCATCTGGGATAGGAGCACTTCCTCTTTGTACATGACCAAGAACTGTAACTCTTGCCTCCACATCAGCCATTTTAGATACTTGTTCACCGATATAATTACCGATACCACCATATCTATATTCACCACCATGATGCTCAACCATAAGCTCACCACCATCTAGCTTCTTAACTGCTTCTGACACTACGATTAAACCAAAATTGCGGTTTTCATTTTTCCTAATATCTTTTATTTTTTTAACGATATTTTCAATGCTATAGCCGAGTTCTGGAATTAATATTACATCTGCACCACCTGCAATACCTGCTGATAATGCAATATGACCTGCATCTCTACCCATTACCTCTAGTACCATTACTCTATCATGGCTAGCAGCGGTTGGTTGTAATCTATCTAATGCTTCGGTTGCAACATATACTGCTGTATCAAATCCAACTGATTTCTCGGTTAATCCTAGGTCATTATCAATAGTTTTCGGTATACCAATTAAATTAAAATCACCTTGTTTAGCAAGCCTTCTTAAGATCGCCATACTACCATCACCACCGATACCAATTATTGTATCAAGTTCTAATTTTTTAATCCCTGCAATGATTTCTTCTGTACGATCTTTATATGTACCATCTGGCATTAAGAATTTAAACGGATTACCTTTATTGGTTGTACCAAGAATTGTTCCACCCATACGCATAACCGTTGTATCGAACATTGATGGATCTAGTTTTCTATAACGCAATGGGTCATCAAGCAAGCCTGCTGTACCGTCTTCTATACCGATAATCTCATAGCCTTTTCTTGTACCTGCAAGTACTGCTGCACGAATTACCGCGTTTAATCCAGCACAATCGCCACCACTTGTTAAAATACCTATACGTTTCTTATTTGACATTTGATATTCTTTCCCAAAAGTTATTATTAATGAGCAATCACCTTACAAAAATTATTTTTTTTTGTATAGAGAATTCCCAAGTTATTTTCAGTAATTTTCTCCATATAAAAAAGATTAACTATTTTTATTAATACGTTTCTCCAAGAAAAGCTGTAAAACGTCTAATTTGCTAGGGATAAAAGCTTATATAAAATAAAAAGCTTGGGTTTATTTTAGAATGAATGTACAATATCATTTCTTAAAAATATAACAAAAGTGGTTTTATAAAATGGATGACGAAGAAGAGCTAAAAGCGAGATTAGAAGAGATGAAAATTGAACATAGAGATATGGACGTTATCATCGAACAATTGCTTGATACTCCACCAGTTGACTTTGTAAGATTACAAAGACTAAAGAAAAGAAAATTGGTATTAAGAGATTCAATTGCCAAAATTGAGAGCATGCTAATTCCAGATATTATTGCTTAAAAATAATGTCTAAAAAGCGTCTATAAGTTTATAATTTCTTTTATCAGCGGGATTGTTATATTTCTTTTCTCTGCGAGTGATTTTTTATCTGCATCATAGACTAGCTTTAATACAGAGCCCATAGATCTCGGAATTCTGGCGACTACATATCTTACGACATCATTATTTATTAATAATTGACGATCATCAAATAGCTTCACTAATAGAGCTGATAACATTTCATCACTTGGTAACCCAATTTGAACTACTGGAATTGCCAATAATCTTGAAGATAAATCAGGTAAGTTAATCAAAGATTGCCCGGGTGGCTTTTCTGAGGTTAATAGTAAATAACCACCAGTCTCTTTTATATAATTATATATATGAAATAGGTTATTTTCAGCTGTCTTATCACAATAATATTTATCAACATTATCAATAGCAACGGTCATTTTACCACCTAATATTTCAATAATATTATCCGATTGCATCATTTCATCACTAATGACCAAAGCATCTGATATATCATGCCAGATATTTAAAAGATGGGTTTTACCAGATGCTACGTCACCATATAACACAAGCGCAAAATCATTCCATTCTGGCCATTTTTCTATAATGGTTAATGCGTCAACGTTACATCCCGATTCTAGAAAATTATCCCGAGACATAGTATTCTCAAAGCCAAGATCAAATGGAATTTGTATTGAATCTTTCATTATTTCTTCACTGTCTTCTTTTTCTTTACAGCCTTCTTCTTAGTTACTGACTTTATCTCACCATTATAATAACAACTCTTTTTATATTCCAATGTAGAAAATCTAATCATAACTCCGCAAACAGCAGCGATTGGAACTGCAACCATCATACCCACAAAGCCAAATAAATTGCCCCCTGCCATTAATGCAAACACAATCCATACTGCATGTAAGCCGACTTTTTCACCAACTAATTTTGGGGTTAAGACATTGCCTTCTAGCATTTGTCCCGCCATAAATATACCAGCTGTTATCATTAATTCATGATAGCCTTCAAATTGGAAGTAAGCGACTGCAAGCCCAATACCAAACCCAACGATTGATCCGATATATGGAACGAATGATAATATTCCGGCTGCCAAACCAATGAATAATCCAAAATTAAGCCCTAAAATAGTTAATGATATACCGTAGAAAGCCCCTAATAATATACAAACACTAAATTGACCCCTTATAAATCCAGATAAAGTTTCATCAATTTGCTTAAATAGATCTCTTATAGTATCTAGATTTTTTCTTGGTAATAAATCATCAATTTTTGCGGTTAAGATATCCCAATCTCGCAATAGATAAAAAGCAACCACAGGGGTTACGATTAATATCGATATAATGTTAAATATTACTCCACCGCCACTCCATAGTTTTTTAACGAATAATGTAGCCCATTCCATTCCTTCACTTGAATAATCACTTATTAAACTATCTAGCTCTGATACTTCATGACCTGGAAAGAATTTTGTATATGATCCTTTTAATAATGGAATTAATTTGGTCTCTATTTGCTCAATATAGCTTGGAATTTCTGCAATTAACTTTAAGAACTGCGACTGTAATATAGGTATCACAACTGCCAAGATTGAGCCAAATACGATAACAAAAACCATTAATACTGATGAAGTTGCTAGCCATCTTGGCATTTTCTCTTCAAATCTATCCACAACTGGATCAAGCAAATATGCAATTGCCAGCCCCAAGATAAATGGCAATAGAACTTCTTGCAGGACAACTAGTAACCCAATGAATACTATAACTGATAACAGCCAGAATATATAATTTGCTGATAATTTCATGTCTTAACCCAATCTATCTACTTAATCTTAAATAATAAAACAATCTTTTAACTCCATCACTGCCCTTGATTGACTCAGCTCTATCACCAAGGATTAGCCCCAAATCGGCGAGATCGCTTCTTAAACCAGATTCTGTACCCTGGTAATCAATAGTTATTCTAGCGCTATCATTATCCAAAGACATTATATTCTGGCTTGATATATTAGCCACCTTCCTTAACTTCTTTTGTATATCAATCCATTGGCGCATTGTGCGGAAAGAAATACTGATCTCTGTGCGTAGATTTCTGCTAGATTTACCAGTAGCCTCCCTCTTCCATCTATCTTGTAAGAATCCCATTGCCGTTTCAACCGCTTGAGCATATAAGCCATTAATTGGACCAGTTGATGCATTAACATTTAATGTATTTGTATGTTCCATGCGTCCAGATACAAATTCATACACAAATATCTTAATACCTTTTTGTCCCGTACTATTCGCAACAAAATAAACAACATCATTTACATGATATTTATTCATTAGTTTTTCAACTGATTCAAAATCGCCGCCAATTAGTTTATCTTCTGGAGCATCATTGATATCCGATAAATCACCAATTGGAAGATACACTTGAACCAAACCATCTCTACTCCGATTATTCTTCCAAGCATCTCTCCATGGATTATAATCTAGCCATAGAGTTGTTCCTCTATCTGTTTGAAAGAATGGCAGCACCAAAACTGGTTTACTGGTTTCCGATACAGTCTTAACCTTTTTTTGTCCAAAATAGCTATTTACCGATTCTGGATAATATCTAAAATCCATCGATCCAATATATCTAGTTGTAGATGCTTGTTCATCTGTAATTTCAAAATCTCTTATCATTGAACCAATGGTCAAATCATTTGGAATTTTTAAATTAGAAAAATCTGTATCATTTAATATCTTTTTAGCTAATTTTCTAAACGATTCTTTTCTGGCTTTTACAATTGCTTTCTCTTTTGCAATTACTGCATTCTCAGCTTCAATATCGACTATTACGTTCTCAATTTTAAACATATCTGGATTATTAGCGTATAGATCACTCGTGCTAAATAGAGAAATTGCGATTACGAGTGCAAATATGCATATTCTAAAATTAAATTTGTTAACCATTTTTTCAAACCTTTTGTCTAATCTCAAATTAATATAGTATCTACCATATATTATATTAATGTATTTATTTATCATTTTTTTATCTTTATTTACTTTCTGTCAAGGTTTTATCTTTTAAACTGAATGGGGAGAGTTTTATTCTTAGGGTCTTATTTTACAATGTTCAGGCATATCAATATATTATTTATGATTTTAGTAATGGTCAATATCTTTGGCTTCGCTAGTAATAAATCATATGCAGGCTCTGCACCCATTGGTTTAACTATATTAACCGATCAAAAAAACAAATATAACTTATCTGACCGTGTTATGATATTTAAAGACCCAGAGAAAAAATATGAGTTCAGAGATATTGTTTCTAAATATAGAATCGGTATTGGCCTATCCAATGATTCTGATAAATTAAATTTAGGTGATGATAATGATCCTAAATGGGTAGTATTTAGCCTATATAATAAAGATATTCACCGACATGAATGGATTATAAATTTAGGTAATATAAAAACTGGTGCGATTGGTAATGTCGATAGAATTACTTTTTTTAATAGTCGCAGCACCCAACCGTTTTTAATGGATGGTAGAGACGTACATAATAAAATCCAAATACCTGGGCAGCAGAAGAACGCTATTCCAGTTACTATAAAGCCTTCTCAGATACAAATATTTGCGATGTATATAGAACCAACACCTGGAACTCCGCTTGTTATTCCCCTCTCCATAGAAAACGCTGGTCACTTCAAGGCAATAAATAAAGATTTTAAAAATGGCCAAAATACTTTAACCAAGTTAATAATTATATTATCCATTATTCTATTTACCCTATATGTAATAAAACAAAATAGATTATTTTTATATTTTGGAATGTATACCATCTCCCAATTTTTAATATATAAGGGCTCTGATGAGATTGTATCATTTGGTAATAATACTAATGTAATATATTTAACCTCGATTTACTCTATTGGCTTTATATTAATGTTTTTAATTTCAAAACATGTCGTGTTCTTTGGTGAAAAACCCAATAAAAGAACCCTAATATATGATATTTTTGCTGGTGGAATAGCCTTTGTAACAGCTTTTGCAATACTTAGCCAAGGCCCAGAATCTAACTTCTTCCTAGATATACTCTATCTACAGATATTACCAATTCTTATACCAACAGCAGTTATGATACTTGTGGCCATATCTAGCTTTGAAAAAGATAGTTTAAGCCTTAAGATATTTATAATTCCATGGACGATCTTACTTTTAGTCACTATTTATACTCAATTTATTGTAACCAGCAGCAGCTTAAGCATCTATTGGTATGTCTTTGCGCTACATTTAATTTTACTAGCAGTCACCTCCATCTATCAGATAAAATCGGTCTCTGAGAAAATTAAAAGAATAAAGAGCCAGAGAAAATCAAGGTTAGAGCAAGAAGTGGCACTTCGCCAAAATAAAGAGACTGATGACCAGTCAAGAATCGTTAATGTATTGCAACGTGAAAGAGAGTTACTAGCTGAATTAAAAGAAAGAGAAGCTGAGAGAGCAACTGCAATGCGTGAGGCTAAAGAGATTGCCGATGAAGCAAATCAAGCCAAATCATCTTTCTTAGCGGTTATAAGCCATGAAATCAGAACTCCGATGACTGGTATTATGGGTATGGTTAAATTAATGCTTGATACCAAACTTTCTAATCAGCAAACAGAATATGCTGAAACAATCCAATATTCTGGTGACTCATTACTAACATTATTAAATGACATCTTAGATTTCTCTAAAATAGAAGATGGTCGAATGGATATAGAAGATGTTGATTTTGATTTAAACAAACTGGTCAATAGCGTTATCATGTTAATGTCTGGTAGAACAGAAGGTAAAAGAGTTGACCTAAAAGCTGAAATTTCAGAAGAAGTTCCGCAAATTGTTAAAGGTGACCCAACTAGAATTAGACAAGTATTATTAAACCTTGTTGGTAATTCAATAAAATTTACAGAAAAAGGTCATGTTAAACTTGTGGTCAAGGGCTATGATGAGGGAACTTTAAAGCCAAAAATCTATTTTGCAGTTGAGGATACGGGTATAGGGATTAGTGAAGATGCCAAACAAAAGTTATTTAACCCATTCTCACAAGCAGATTCAAGTATTTCTAGAAAATTTGGTGGTACAGGTTTAGGGCTTGCCATTTGTAAGAAACTTGTCGAAGCCATGGGTGGCAGTATAAAAATATCTAGTAAGCTAGGACAAGGAAGCGTGTTCTTCTTCACATTGCCTTTAAACGCAGGATCAAAAGAATTTTCAGAAGAAAAAACCTTTGCAATAGATAGAGCAAAACCAATAAATATTCTAGTAGCCGATGATAATGAAATTAATCAAAGGGTAGTATCTGGATTATTAGAGAAAGAAGGCCATACAGTTAAAACCGTTGGCGATGGTAAAATGGCTTTAGAAGAAGTACAGATAAATAAATATGACGCAGTATTGATGGATATGGAAATGCCAGTAATGGATGGATTGGCTGCAACTCAGAATATTAGAGCATTAGATCACGCATCTGCATCAATTCCAATCATCGCAATGACTGCCAATGTCATGAAAGAAGACATGAAGAAATGTACTAATGCTGGAATGAACGGTTATATAAGCAAGCCAATTGATACTGATAAAATGAATGAGTTAATCTCAAAGATTGCAAATAAACCATCTCTATTTGACCAAGAAAACCTTAGATATAATGCAGACCAAAAAGAACTGAAAGAAGAGCAAGATAATCTAGAGAATACAAATAATATTGTAGAAGAGGCTCCAGAACATATTCCAGAACCTATTCAAGAGAATCCGATCAAGGAGATTAATGTCGATGATATTGAATTTGATGATTTGGATAGTTATATACCACAACCAAATCCAACAATGAACGATACCATAGATTCTCTTACATCTTATATCGACGCCACTAGCCAAGATATTCCAGGGAAGATTGAGGCTCCAGTTCAAGAAGTCAAACTAGAACCAAAAGCGGAAGTAATAGTAGAATCCGAGCCAGAGTTATTTAATAAGAAAACCTTACAAGGGTTAAAAGATAGCCTAGGCTTAGATAGCCTTAATGAAATGATGGAAGATCTTTATATAAAATCAGAAGAGTTAATCTCAGAGACCACAGACGCCCTAGTAAGCTCTAATTATACTAATTTAACCAATAGGGCTCATGATTTAAAAGGAATGACCTCTAACTTCGGATTAACAGGTATAAGTGATCTTGCGGATAAGCTTGATACATTAGCCAAAGACAAGGCTAATATAGAAGATATAAAACCAATAGTTAGAGCCTTAAACCCAACCTATAAAGAAATGAGAAAACAGGTTGAGGAATGGCTAAAGGATTAAGGCATAAAAAAAGAGGCCAAGAATAACAATTCTCAAAGCCTCTTTTAATTAATCTAAGTATAGAAAATTAACCTACGATTTCAATACCACTGAAGAAGTAGTTAATTTCGTTTACTGCATTTTCTAAGCTGTCAGAACCGTGAACTGAATTTGCTTCAATTGATTCTGCGAATTCTTTTCTGATTGTACCATCTGCTGCGTTTGCAGGATTTGTTTCACCCATAATTTCACGGTTTTTCAAAACTGCATTTTCGCCTGATAAAACCTGAGCCACAACTGGGCCAGAAATCATGAAGTCAACTAATTCACCATAAAAAGGTCTTTCTTTATGAACTTCATAGAATTTTTCTGCTTGTGTTCTTGTAAGCTGCAATCTTTTCTGTGCAATAATTCTAAGACCTTGCTCTTCGAATTTTGCGTTAATAGCACCAGTAAGATTACGACGCGTAGCATCTGGTTTGATTATTGATAATGTGTTTTCTAATGTCATTTATTTAACCCTCTTAGTTTGTTTTTGACGTTTATATTTTATAGCCATTTCCACAGTTATTTGTAACTTCTTTTATTTAATCATCCGCTATATTAAAATACAGCTCCCAATTAAACGAATAATAACCTAGCTTCTTTTATTTAGTAAAAACCTCTATAAACAGCTGTGGAAATAGCTACAGAGATTATATACATCCGATAAATCATAAATGCAAGTTAATAAACATTATTGCAAATATAAATTATTTCCATCAGCAAATTTTGGATTTTCAATATCTTGTTTTATATATATCGGCCATTCACCTTTGGCAACTTGATCCAAAGATGGGGTTTTTTGATTAAATCTTTGCTGATATATCCAATAATTACTAACTACTTTTTTGGCAAATTCTCTAGTTTCTGCAACAGGAATTGATTCAATGAATAATAACGGGTCTTTTTCATACCCCATTCCTTTTTCAAATTTCAATAGATTCCCAGGGCCTGCATTATAAGCCACCGCTAGCTTGAATAAGTTATTTTTAACTTTCTTACCACGCAATAAATATTCAAGATATTTCTGTCCTACTTTCATATTATATTCTGGCTCTAATAATTGCTTGCGACCCGAATATGATTTGAAATAGGATGAAGATAAACCCATTGTATAGCTTGCTGTTACAGGCATTATCTGCATTAATCCAGTTGCCCCAGATATATTTCCTGCATTTTTGTTAAACCTTGATTCCTGCCTAATAAAAGCATGGATTAGGGACATATCAATTGATGGATCTTTAATTTCTTGTAAATTCATAACTGGATATAAAGCTGCATCATATAATTTATGCTGATTATTTTTAACTGCACTTCCTAATTGCATGGATAGATATGGCATTTTATATCTCTGAGCAACAGCTACGAGTGCTTCTTTTAAGGTCTCGTTACCAATTGCATTTATCGTTTTAAGCTCTAATTCAGCCAAATCCGGTCTACCAGCATCTATTAGAGATATTGCTCGCTTTCCCTTTTTAATTTTTAAAAGCTCCGCCGTATATCTTGAATTTAATGCAGGTACAACCCAATTATAATTCATATTCTTATTACCAAGGGCTCTTGCAGCAATTAACCCATAAAAGCTTCTTGGATTCTCTGCTGCAATCTTCAACCACTTTTCAACATTCTTAGCTTTCTTGGCTCTAATATTAGCCCTTGCAGCCCAATATGCTCCTGAGGATAGCAACCAAGAATCTGATCTTTTAGAACTTGCAACCATTTCAAAATATTTAACTGCATGTTTAAAATCATTATTTTTCCAAGATGCCAGTCCCGCAACCCAAGCAGAAAATGGAGAATCTAGGCCATATTTATCAGCATCTTTTCTGGTAATCCCATAAGCTCTTTTATTATCTCCATTTAGGAAGTAGGCCTTGGCAATTTTTGCTCTTTGTTCTGCTTTTTCTACATTATCCAATATTTTAGTTTTGCTAACCAAGTCCAAACCATATGATAGTCTATTGCTAGAAATTGCTTTTCTAATTGATCTCGTAAGAGCTCTATATTCAGCTACCTGTTTATTAGATCTTTTAATATTACTTCTATATACACTTCTTCTATAGCCAATATCTTTATCTAACCTACCACCTAAACCTTTTGTAATAGCGGCTCTTCTTGGTGATCTTTTGGACTTAGTTTTTTTCTTTAATGCTAGTTTATAAACATCTTTCGCAACTGGTAGATAATAATAACTATCCATCCAATCCGATAATTCTTGATACTTACTATTATATTTAGGATGCATATATCTTTGATGTAAAATATAGCCCATCAGTGATTTATCAGATAATTTTGTGATCTCAGCATCTGATTTCTGCCATTCTCCATTATCTTGAAAAGCAAAGATGTTTTGATATCTAGCCGAGTCAAGATCGCTTAAGCTACTTATCTGTTTATGAAATCTAGGTTTTGAAGACGGAGTCTTCATATTGGCCGGATTAAAAGGTTTAAACTTTGGAATCCGAATACCGTTTATAATCTCATTATTTTCATTCTTTGAAAATTTTGGAAAAAGGTTAAACCCTTCTACATTATTCATACCTGTTAATGTAATGAAGGCAAAACAAATAAAGATTGTTTTGATAAAGCCTAATGATAATTTTTTTTGCAACCTATACAAGCCTTGTATTATTAACGTTTTCATGGATTTTATACTGCAAATTTTAACAAATTGCAAATTACCTAGCTTTTCAAGCTCTCTATTTTACCTTGTAATGCCAGTAAATCGAGCCACACAAAGGATTTCTGCATGGGTGCTTGGATTAGGTAATTCGGACTGAATATAGTAACTGCATCAATCTTTTTATCATTAGAATCGGATTCATATTCATTCCAAACCCCACGAAGCTTACCGATTCCGCTTTTAATATTTAATAGTTTTTGAGCTGGAAGCTCTCCCATAAACACAATTATCTTTGGGTTTACTAATTCAATATGTTTTTTAATGAAGGGTATTGATATTGCAACTTCTGATTCTGATAGGCTTCGATTGCCTGGGGTTCTCCATTTGGCAAAATGAGTTAGATATATATCTTCTCTTACCAAGCCGATTGCTTTTAACATCGAGTTTAACAACATACCATCAATACCCTGATAGGTTTTACCAACCCTATCATCATCAGCATTTGGAATTGCACCGATTACCATTATGTCTGGATTTAATTTACCTTCACCAAAGACAATATTACTTGCCGTTCTTCTTAAGGTTGAGCCTTCAAATTCAAGCATTAAATCTTTCAACTGCTCTAAATCTTTAACATCCGCCAGTAATTGTTCTGCTTTTTTTAGATATTCAAATGTCCCACTTGGTATTTTAGCTTCTTCTTGATTTGCTGTTGGTTTTCTAGGATTGGTATTTGCTTGCGGAGCAACCACTTGTTTAACCATAGGTTTAGGTTGATATTCCAACCAATTAATTGGATTATCAATGATAACTTCATCGATACCAATATCGAGATGAAATTTTAAATCTTCTATATAATTTTCAGTTATACCAGACATGCTTCCATAAACTTATTTTTTAGATTACAATCAAATAGTTTTTATCACAGAATGTACGAAAAGGATAGAGTAATGAGTAGAGAATCTATGGAATATGATGTTGTAATTATTGGTGGCGGGCCGTCTGGCTTGTCTGCTGCGATTAAATTAAAGCAATTATCATCTGATTTATCCGTGTGCTTATTGGAAAAAGGTTCAGAGATTGGAGCTCATCTATTATCTGGTGCTGTATTTGAAACCAGAGCTTTGGATGAGCTTATCCCTGATTGGAAAGATAAAAATGCTCCATTAGAGACTGAAGCAAAAAATGATGAATTTCTATTTTTAACTCAAAGCTCATCCTTCAAACTACCAAATCCACCGCAAATGCATAATAAAGGCAATTATATTATTAGTCTTGGTGAGTTTGCGAAATGGCTAGCAGTTGAGGCTGAGAATCTTGGAGTAGAAATATATCCAGGATTTGCGGCATCAGAAATCCTATATCATGAAGACGGCACAGTAAAAGGTGTTGCAACTGGTGATATGGGGATTGATAAATCTGGTAATAAAAAAGCAAGCTTCGAAGATGGGATGGAATTACACGCTAAACAAACTATTTTTGCCGAAGGTTGTCGGGGTTCACTCACCAAAGAATTATTTGAAAAATTTGACCTGCGCAAAGATTGCGACCCACAAACCTATGGAATTGGTATTAAAGAACTATGGGAGATTGACCCAGAACTCCATGAAGAAGGCTTGGTAAAACATACAATTGGTTGGCCAATGGATAGCCAGACATATGGCGGTTCATGGATGTATCATTTAAAAGGCAATTTGGTATCTATTGGCTTCGTAATTGGGCTAGATTATAAAAACCCATATCTATCTCCATATGATGAGATGCAAAGAATGAAACACCACCCTGTTTTCGCAAAATACCTAGCTGGCGGTAAGAGATTATCATATGGTGCAAGAGCGTTAAGCGAAGGCGGTTATCAATCCATACCAAAGTTAACCTTTAAAGGTGGAGTTTTAATTGGTGATACAGCAGGTTTCTTAAATGTTCCAAAAATAAAAGGTAATCATACAGCCATGAAATCCGGCATGATTGCAGCGGAGTCCATATTCAAGCATTTAAGCGATAATAAAGGCTCAGAAGAATGTGTTGAATATCAAGATAATATCAAAAATAGCTGGGTTTATGATGAACTATATAAGGTTAGGAATATCCGTCCATCGTTCCATAAAGGATTATTCCTTGGTATTGCATATTCTGCATTGGATACTTTGTTTAAAGGAAAACTACCTTGGACATTTAGAAATCACGCCGATCACGATCAATTAAAATCCGCAAAATCATCCAGACAAATAGAATATCCAAAACCAGATGGAATTTTAAGCTTTGATAAAATGTCCTCCGTGTATCTATCCAATACCAATCACGAAGAAGACCAACCAGCCCATCTAAAACTAAATAACCCCGAGCTTGCAATATCGGTTAATTATAAAGAATACGGCTCTCCAGAGACTAGATATTGTCCAGCAGGCGTATATGAGATCGTTAAAGATTTTGATAATAATCCAAGCCTGACCATCAATGCCCAAAACTGTGTTCATTGTAAAACTTGTGATATTAAAGACCCAAACCAGAATATTAATTGGGTAACTCCTGAGGGATCCGGTGGGCCAAATTACTCGAATATGTAGCTAAGAAGGCAGAAAATATAAGCTCTTAAACATAGTATTAACTTTATTATGGGATAATTACTTGAAGTTATCCGATTCTATAAGCTATGTATTTGGGAGATATATTTGGTTGCTCCATATAAAAATTTAATTGCAGTTGCAACGATTTCAATATCTTGCATGCTAAGTGCATGTAGCAATAATTACCAAGATAGCAATAATATCAACATAAATTATCAACATGCGGCAGAGATTAGAACTACCCTATCTGGAAGTTATCTATCTGGCCGTTTTGCTCAAAATAATCAAGATTGGCAACAAGCCAATAAATACACCAATCAAGCATTAAAAATAGACCAAGAGAATAAAGAGCTAAGGGAAAAAGCTTTAATCTTTAGCCTAGGTTCTGGTGATTTTAAAAACTCCCGAGCAATTGCAAAGCAAGTATTTAAAACCAGCCAAGAAGATAGAGAACTAGCCTTAATATTCTTAATCAGTGATAAACTAGCTAATAATAGCCAGCAAAGCATTCAAGAAGGCTTACAATTGATCTCACAGCTATCCAATGAAGGATTTGGCTATTACACAGGCCCCCTATTAAAAGCATGGAGCTTAGTTGGCTTAAAGAAGAATAAAGAAGCATTAAAGACATTAGAGAATAGCGAATTGGTCGAAGATTCAATTTATCAATTCCATGCCGGTTTAATAAATGATTTTATTGGAAATAAGAGTAAAGCAAAAAAACATTTCACCACTGCTTTGACTAGTGGGATTGGCATGCATAATGCTCTAATCATTGCTAAATTCTATCAAGATAACGGTCATAAAGACATGGCCAATATGGTTTATAAAAGCATTGATAGCAGTGTTGATAATAAATCATTCCAAATATCTGATAATAGCGATTTATATTACATCAATAATATAAATGATGGTGCTGCCTTGGCAGTATTTGATCTAGCATCAATATTATATGAAAGAAAATCTTATGATAGCGCTCTAATCTATAGCCAGATTGCCCATAATATATCAGCTGACATACCCTTCATTCAAATAGTAATTGGCGATGTTCACGCAGTTCTAGGGGATTATAATACGGCTATATCCAAATACAAGAAAATTGAAAATAATAAGTCACTATCCTTAATATCCAAATCAAGAATTGCCGAAGCATTTGAGATGCAGGGTAATTATGATAGAGCCATAGAAACATTACAGTCAATTGCCGCATATGATCAATCCAACTATCACGTATTAATGCAGATCGGCGATATCTATAAAAACAACAATAAATATTTAGACGCAATTAAATATTATAATGACGCTTTATCAAGGATCGATAATCTTGAAGCAAAACATTCCAATCTGATTTATGCAAGAGGTGTATTATTTGACAATATTAATGACTGGTCAAATGCCGAAAAGGACATGATTAAAGCCTTGGAATTGGATGGAAATAATCCATCTATACTAAATTACCTTGGTTATGCCTGGACAGAAAAAGGAGTTAATCTTACCAAATCTTTGGAAATGATAAAAAAGGCGTTAACCTTATCACCAGATGATGGCTATATAATGGATAGCTATGGTTGGGCTTTATATAAGAACGACAATATCGAAGAAGCGGTTACTTGGTTAGAAAAGGCCCTATCTTATGTTCCAACAGATTCCACAATTAATGAGCATTTAGGCGATGTTTACTGGGAATTAAACCGTAAAAGAGAAGCTAGGTTTCAATGGGAACACGCAAGAAAGCTTAATAATAGTAAGCAATTCACAGATAAAATTGATAATAAATTAAAACATGGCTTAAAATTATCTGGTAAAAAAGAAGCAATGCTTCATCAGTAAAACATTCTATATCAAAAGTTGCTTAGATTTAAAAATGACTATATATAATATCTATTAATTATAAAACTATACGAGATATTATGAATGCAATAAAAATAGCATCACCTGCAAAAATAAATCTTTGCCTAAATATAACAGGCAAGAATAATGACGATTACCATGAATTAAGCAGTTTCATTATATTCTGTGACGTTAATGATTATATTACAATTGAACCAGCACCCGAGTTCAAATTAGATATTACAGGCAAGTTTGCTCATAAATTAACTAATCCAACAGAAAACCTAATCACCAAAGCTGTATTTGCTCTATCCAAAGCCAGCAATAATCGGCCAAATCTCAAAATAACCTTAGAGAAGAATTTACCAATTGCATCTGGAATTGGCGGGGGTTCTTCAAATGCGGCGATAATATTAAATTACCTAAATCAATTTTGGAATATAAATGATAGTGACCTAATCCATACTATCGGTAAGAAACTGGGAGCTGATATCCCTGCTTGCATTAATGGTAAAACTGCAATAATTGAAGGAATTGGTGATCAGATAATAAACATAGATAATATAACAGAAGAATATTATCTGCTCCTAATCAACCCAATGACCCAGCTACCGACAGCCGATGTATTTAAAAAATTCGATGGAGTTTTTTCAAGTAAGCTAAGTTATGATCCAAATATCAATTTCTCAAACTGGCTTTCAAAGCAAAAGAACAATCTATACCCAGCCGCAAATGAATTAATTCCAGAAATATCAAGTTTAATTAAGATAATAGAACAACAAGATAACTGCTTATATACAAATATGTCGGGAAGCGGTGCCACATGTTTTGGCTTATTTAAATTAAAAAAAGATGCCCAATTAGCTCTAAAAAA
>CALDHH010000151.1 GCA_937941575.1 uncultured Alphaproteobacteria bacterium
CCTTCTTCTTTTTCAACACCTTCACCAAGTTCGAAACGAACGAATGATGTAAGAGCAATTTCAGCTCCAACTTCTTTAGCCGCATTTTCTAGAACTTTTGAAATTTTAGTTTCGCCGTCAATTACGTAAGTTTGCTCTAATAAAACAACTTGATCGTAATATTTACGGATACGTCCAACCATCATTTTTTCAATAATGTCTTCTGGTTTACCGCTATCTCTTGCTTGTTCTGCAAGAACTGCTTTTTCTCTATCTAGGTTTTCAGTTGAAACGCCATCGATATTTAATGCTTCTGGTTTTGCAGCTGCGATATGCATTGCAATTTGTTTACCCAGTTGAGCTAATTTCTCTTTATCACCAGTTGATTCTAAACCAACTAATACACCGATCTTACCAGATGCTGCATTAACTGCGTTATGCATATAGCTTGCAACGACACCATCATTTACTGATACGTTCTGCACGCGACGTAATTGCATGTTTTCGCCAATTAAGGCAACTAGATCAACAAGGCTATCAGCAACTGATTTACCACCCATATCAAGTGCATTTAATGCATCGATATCAGATATTTTATTGTCTAACGAAATTTCTGCAAGTTTTCCAACGAATCCTTGGAATTGTTCATTTCTTGCAACGAAATCAGTTTCTGAGTTTAACTCAACTACTACTGCATTAGTTCCGTTTGAAGCAATAGATACAAGACCTTCTGCTGCTGCACGACCAGATTTTTTAGCGGCTGTTGCCAAACCTTTTGTACGCAACCAATCAACTGCTGCATTTATATCACCATCATTTTCTGCAAGAGCTTTCTTACAATCCATCATGCCTGCGCCACTTTTTTCACGAAGCTCTTTTACCAAAGCTGCTGTAATTTGTGCCATTTCTTTTATCCTCTTTTAATTATATTTAGAAAACCAAACCAAAGACTTAAAAACAAGTTTTAAGCTTTTGTTCCTGCTGCTTTTTTATCTTCTTTTGCAGTATCCGCTTTCACTTCATTTGCAACTTCTAAATTTTCAATCGGTGGTTCAACTGCTGCACCAAGATCGATATCTGATGCACCTAATTCTGCTTGAAGACCGTCTAAAACAGTATCAGCAAATAGGTTACAGTATAAAGCGATTGCTCTTGCTGCATCATCATTACCAGGGATCGGGAAATCAATTCCGTCTGGGTTTGAATTTGTATCTAATACAGCAAATACTGGTATACCCAATTTATTTGCTTCTGCAATTGCAAGCTCTTCTTTATTCGTATCAAGAACAACGATAGCATCAGGAACACCACCCATTTCTTTAATACCACCCAAAGATAGATTTAATTTATCTTTTTCACGTGTAATTTGAAGGATTTCTTTTTTAGTTAAGCCGTCTAATTTAGCAGCATCACCAAGAATATCTTCCAGATCACGTAAACGTTTAATTGATTTTGAAACTGTTTTCCAGTTTGTCATCATTCCACCCAACCAACGGTGATTAACGTAGTACTGACCACAACGAGAAGCTGATTCTGCAATCATTTCTGCTGCTTGTCTTTTTGTACCAACGAATAGAACACGTCCGCCACCTGCAACAATAGCTCGAAGAGCATTAATAGCAGTATGTAGCATTGGAACAGTCTGTCCAAGGTCAAGTATGTGAGTTTTATTACGAACCCCAAAAATATAAGGTTTCATTTTTGGATTCCAACGTCTTGTTTGGTGTCCAAAGTGAACCCCTGATTCTAGAAGTTGGCGCATTGTGAAAGTAGGCATAGTCATTTTGAGTATTTCCTTTCCCGGTTATACCTCTGCGAATAAATGAATTTAAGTCAGGTTACCTAGATGAATTTCTAAATAAACTTACCAAAAACACCGGATGGATATCAACAACTGATACCCTTAACATTCGCATGTGTTAGTTACTGTTTGAAGTTCTACCTAAAAAACCTTAACAATTCAAGTATAAATATCAGTTTTTTATAGTTTTTTTACCCTAGAGCTAAATTTAATAGTATTTTTTAGATTATACAGGCTTTTAATACCTTTTTTATCAATAATATCTTGGATTACTGCATTGGAATCTTTGGGTTTGGAGTTCTCATTGAATGATATTGTGATGTGATAATGATTAGTTGATTCCTTTTGGTAAATCTTGCCATTAGCTTTGACGATTAAATACTCAATACTACCATTATCATGGTAGCCCAATATTTCTATTTCAACTGGGCTGTCTGGCAATAAATTATCATCCCCTGCTGGATATTGATGAGTTATATGATCGCAAGTTATATTCTTATATTTCGGGTTGAACTTATTTAACAAGCGATCTCGATCATCTTTATCAATCATAAATGCAATATAACCCATGATTAATTACTTCAACTCAAATCTTGCTTTAAAATGACGCAATGTTTTGTCTTTACCGTAAACTGGGATTGCCTTTGGTAGGCTATGCCTTTGATCATATAGTCCTTTTACACAATCTGCGACATAGTATAAATCTTGAATCTCGTATTTATTTCTTGGAATTGCACAGCGGATATAATTATGCTCTGGGAATATCTCTTCGCCAGTTTCTGGATTAAATGTACCAAATGCAAAAGCTCCCAATTCACAAAGCCTAACCCCTTTTAAAAGTAATAAAGCAGTTACAGTGATCCCACCGAAATCTTTGCGTTCGATATTAGTGCCTTCAAAAAATCTATCAATATCAATATATACTGCATGCCCACCGAAAGGTTCCAAAACTGGGATACCTAATTCTTTTAAATATCTACCAAATTCATGAACCTGCCCTATTCTACCGTCTAAATAATCTTGTCTGGTTACAGTTTCTAAACCAACTGACAAAGTCATTAAGTCACGACCAGAAAGCCCACCATATGTTGGATGTCCTTCTACTAAAATCTGGTGATCTCTTATATTCTCTAACATATTTGGATGTTTTTTCATCAAGGGGCTAGTTTTCTTAATAGCCAATAAACCACCCATATTTGATAGCCCATCTTTCTTCAATGATATTGTAAACCCATCTGAATATGAGAATTCTTCTCTAACGATATCTGAAATATCAGCATCGCTATAACCTTCTTCTCTCGTCTTAACGAACCAAGCATTTTCCGCAAATCTACAAGCATCAAGGAAAAATGGAATATTATATTTATCACATAGTTTTTTTGTCTCACGTAGATTTTCCATGGAGACTGGTTGTCCACCACCAGTATTATTAGTAATTGTTGATAAAACCATTGGAATATTTTTAGTTTCAGTTTCTAATAGTTCAGCGAGTTTTTCTAAATTAATATTACCTTTGAATGGGTGGGCTATATCATGTTTTACTCTGGTATCGACCAAATCTCTGGCATCTATTTTATTATTTTCTGCATTTGCACGAGTAGTATCAAAGAAATTATTTGATGGAACAATCAAACCTTCGCCACCGATTTGAGTAAATAAAGCGTGTTCTGCCGCTCTACCTTGGTGAAATAAGAATATTTCCCATTCATCCAAATCAATACCAAACACATCTGCCATTGTATTAAGCAGTTGAAAATAACCCCAATTACTTCCATATGATTCATCACCCGTTACCATGGCTGCAAATTGTTCAACCGTTAAAGTAGTCGTTCCAGAATCGGATAATAAATCACCACCACGTAGCATCTCAGATGGAAATTGGAAACCATTCCAACCAGCATCTTCGGCGGCTTTTATTCTATCTTCTAAGGTAAAGTCATTATGTAGCCTTACAAGTGAGTTCACATGTGGTCTTGGCTTGTTTTTTGTATCGAAATCAACAAAATCTTTCATTTCTTTATCCTAATTCTTTTGGTTGTAAGATTTAAGATAATATAGTTTCTAATGAAACTTGTCTATAATAGTATTAATTAGCGAGAATTTTTACTCTCTATCGTCTTCATAAGTTGCTTAATTTCTACCCCGATATCTCTTGCAGCTTCCCTATAGAATCTTGAATTCTCTTCGTATTCTTTTATTCTCTTTGGATTGTTTATGGCTTGATCAAATAAAATAGCCAAATCCACAATACTCTTGTTAGTTGGCTTCTTTTTCTCTTTTATCGGAGCTTTTTTTCCCTTAGGCGCTTTAGTCAATATATTATAGATGCCAGCTTTGCGCATAGTAGAATAAAATCTTTTTAAATCATTACTATCTTTGGCTTCTTCTTTTAATATTCTTAATGATGTTTCATCCAAGGGGCTTGAATAATGTTTTAAAACTTGAGCTATTTTATAATCATTTCTTATTATTGCTTCAGTTAGGATTATATTTTCTTTAATTTTAAATAATCCATCCCAGAAAAAGCTTTCTAAATATCTTCTTAATTCTGTGACATCACCTCGCCTTGACGTAGATAATATACCTTTATTCATATGATCTAATTCTAATATTTTTTTACTAAGCTCTGTACCTTTATCTTCGAAACAAGGCTCATTATAGATAACGACTCCATCATCATTGATATACGTCTTATCTTGGTTTTTATGGTTAAATTTCTTCTTCATAAAACTACTTAAAAAAGCTCCTCTTTTTTAGCCTATAAACCTTTTCACTTTTACTTTCTTCTCTTGAATAGAATGTTTTCTTCCTATTTCTTTTTTCAACAGGTAAAAATAAGCTCTGTGCAAAAGGTCTTTTACGCCCTATTAACCCTCTTTTTGTAAGGGTAGTTTTTAATTCTGCTACTTCTTT
>CALDHH010000152.1 GCA_937941575.1 uncultured Alphaproteobacteria bacterium
AATGTTGAGATCAAGACCGTATTCAAGAGCACTTTTGTCAAAGTTTCCAAAATGTACTACGACCAGGTGCAGCTCCAGATGGAAGTTGCCGACCTCTTCTATTTTTGCAGATAAGAATGAGAATTGATTTATTTCATCAACTAATTCCTGAGCCGTCTGACCAGCTTTTATTTCAAATATTGCAGTTGGGCCATCACCAGATTGTAGAGAGAATGTGTCGCCTGCCTTAACAGATGAACTTTCGTCATCAATCGTAGTTGTTGTACTAACTGTGAAGTTTAAATCTAAATCATCGCTTAGGTTAAGATCTCTATCTAATGTTGATTTTAAAGTATCAATAATTTGTGCAGAGATCGTTGCTGGATCTGTATTTTCATCTAAAACAAAATTGGTAGTAGGGTTTGGATTGATAACATCAGTATTATCAGTTAATCCAGTAATGCCACTATTATCAGAGCTTGTTAGATTAGAGAATTGGGAGCTGTTAGCAACATTATCAAGGAAATTTGTTTTCTTAGCTAATGATGCAATTGCAGCCTTGAATTTCTTTTGATCTGCCAATGGTTCTTGAGTTAATTCAGAAATTATTTTCAAAGCTTCTCTGGATTTACTACCAAATTCACCTAAATTACTAACCGAATTCAATATTTGTTCATCAGTTTGACCTTTTAAGGCTTTATTCTTTGCTTTGTTAACATCTGTAAGTACTTGGCTATCTTCTGCAAAGCTAGATGCAAGAGTTAAAGTTTTTGTTGCTATATCTTGATCTAATTTAAATAGTTTTTTAATCGCATTCTTTACTTGTCTTCTTTCTTTTCGTGAATCAGTTAGATCATTAACCTCAGCTAACAAAGCATCTTTTTGGCTTGGATCTGCGATTAAGTTTTTAACTAAATTGCTCAGCTCTTCATTACCGCTAAGCTTCTTTGCAATTGTTTTTGCGTAATTTATAACTGCTTTTGCATCACTAGCATTTGATGTAAAAGTATCTAATGATGAGCTGAAACTAGCTGCTTCCGCTTCTCTGCTCGCAACAAAGCTATTCACGTCATCTTGGATTGAACTTGCAGTAGAACTATCGATACCAAGGCTTGATAATGTACTGCTAATCTGACTAGATGCACTAGATAGGCTGGTGCTTCCAGATAATGATAAGCCAGTATTGGTTGTTGTAGTTGTTGTGCTTGTACCAGTTCCGGCACCTTGTATACCAGTTAAGTTATTTAATGCTGAAGTTGAAAAAGAGCTACTCTGAGCTATTGCAGCAAAGCTATTCGAAGCTTCTAGAGTTTCTGTTGATAACTCGCTTGCTTGATTTAATAATGTTCTAATAGATTCAATGCCTTCTTGGGCAGCTTTTAAAACATTATTGGCATTATTATAACCATCGATCAATTTGTTAATATTGCCAACTCTATTATTAACGCCGTTTAATTTTAATTGATATGAGCTATTGTCAAATGATCCAACTGAATTTCTTGATCTGCTATTAGATGCAAGGGATGCACTTTTAAATATGGACTGGGTTTGCTGAAGTCTATTGATACCAGTAAGATCAATACTATTTAAAAAGGAATTACCTACATTAAAAAAATCTACCATCTATATTTTCCCACTCAAAGTTAATATAAAACCACAACCACAAGTATATGTTAACATTGTAAAGGTTAAATTGGACTTAAGTTTTATGGTAACAAAAAGCTAGAATCAACTTTACACCGTTAAGAATGCAAGCTATCTTGTTGTAATTTAAGGATAAAAAATACATAAAATTATATCTAAATTTTACATTTTTTGTATTAAAATTGATGTCTAATTGATATCTAATTGATTAATTACTCGAATCTATTCACCTAATATTTTGAATAAAGGGACTTAAAGCGGCCTTATTTAGGCTAGAATAGTTTAATAATAATTATTTATGACCGTTAAACAAAAATAAACTAGCTGTAAATAGGTTATTTACAGCTAGTTATAATTTAAATTATAGAATGGATTGTAATATGAGGTTGTTATCTTTTTAGATTAGAAAAATTGTAATAAGGCTGGTTGAGTATTAAATTGTCCGATTGCTGAAACTTCATTGGCAAGGCTACTTGATGCTTTCCTTGCGGCTTCTAATGCGGATTTATCATTAAATATCTCAATTTTTTCTTCTAAATCAGTTCTCTCGGTTTTAAGAGCCTCTATTAACTCTTCTTGTAATCTCTGGGTATCATTAACAATATCACTGCTTGATTCTATTTGTGATCTAACCGATTTGATTTTTTGTACAGCATCACTGATTGCATCAATGCTTGATTGCACATTTGATAGCCCATCAAAATTTGCTTTTTCTAAACCAAGCCTATCTAAGCTAAGTTTGCTATTTCTAATGTTGAACTTATTATTGCTATTCTCATTAAGGCTGATCTCTAACCTTGACCCTGATAATAAATTAGTAAATTCATGTCCAGATTCTTTGATGGCATCTTTTATCTTATCTAATATTTGATTATATTTAACTTCTTCGTTCTCTCGTACTTGGTTGGCCGTATCATCTTCGATTGCAACCGTTGTACCTGTATCAAGTCCAAGCGCATTTAAACTCTCACCAACAATATTTGTGGCATTTAGATCACCACCATCAAGGGTTTTAATACTAAGCTTGCTATCTACTATCTCAGCAGAAAAGAAAGAATATTGATTTATTTTATCAACTAATTCCTGTGCGGTAGTATCATCATCGATTTCTAATATCGCAGATGGGCCATCTCCAGAGCTCAGAGAGAATTTATCCCCTGAATTTATCTCAAAAGTTCCACCGCTACCATTATCAGTTGAAATTAAAGTTAGATTGTTGAAATTTGAAGTTGAAAATGCAGAGCTTGTAGTACTAGCACTTAGGCTACTATTAGCTTTCAATGATTTTTCTGCCAGACCTTCAGCCTCTTGCAATAGCTTTTCTATCTTATCAAGACCTTCTTCTGCCGATTTAATTGCGCTATTGGCATTAGTATAGCCATCAAGAAGATTATTAATCTTACTTGTTCTTGTATTCACATCATTCAATTCTAATTGATATGATTTTGTATCAAAGACACTCGCAGTTTGACGTGATGCAGTATTCGCTGCAAAAGACGCACTTTGAAAAATGGATCGAGTCTGTTGTAGATCGACTATGGCGTTAAAATCCAAAGTCGGTAACTGATCGAAACTTCCGATGTTTCCAAATATTCCTACCATTGTTGAGGTTTCTCCCCTATTAAAGCTCTCTTCTTAGCTTCTTCTATATATATTATAGCATGCTAAGTGTTAACTATCTATTAATAAATATAGGTATTTATCTATGAAATTATTTGA
>CALDHH010000153.1 GCA_937941575.1 uncultured Alphaproteobacteria bacterium
GGCTTGTGGTATTGCTGCTGAATACTTCTCTGATTCTGCTGCTCCTGGTACTCTTTATGGTGCTGCTGGTTCTCCTTGTGCTAGGGCTGATTATTGTAACTCTGGAGCAAATGTGGGTAAAGATGGTATTTTTCCAGATCAACAATGTCTAAACAATATGTTTACAAATTTCGATACAAGTTTAAACGCTGGTATTGCGGCTTTAAAGACCAACCTTGATGGTAGCGTTAATGATGCTTTACGTGATCAGGTTAGTGCCGCTGGTTGGGCTGGTATGGGAGTTTGGTATCATAAGATATCACAAATTAATATTAGACAGCATGAAGCTGCTAACACAGCAATACAAATTGAAGGACCTAATTTAGCTACTATGGGTGGGATTGCAAGTATTGGATACTCAGCTCTTAGTTTCGCTTCAAGGCATGGTGGTTCTGCGAGCGCATCTGTAGATATCACTAATCAAGCTTTAGATGGTTTATCTGAATGGTGGAAAACGTCTTTATCGCCTTCTCTTGGAGTTACGGGTCTTTCGTTGCAAGCTAAAGCTCAGATGGGTAACTCTTATTCGGAAGCATCTACTGGTGTGACTCGTATGGGTGGAGATAAAAATGGTGGTAAATTAGCTGCCGAAATATCTAAAATGTTTGGAAGTGATAGCCTTCTAAGTAGCTTTATGATTACAGGTAGTTCTGATACTTACCCAATGGCAGAGCTTGCGAATGTAGGTATGGGGATAGTTCAGTGGTCTATGGCTGCCTATGCTGTTATGCTTGGTGCTTCTGTAGCTGGCGCTATTCCATTCTTAAAAGGTAGTATCATTGCAACAATGGCTGGCCCAGTTGGTAGCTTGTTGGGAACAATGGGTGCGATGGGTTTAACGGCTGGTGCGGTTTTACTTTACTACGTTCCTTTAATTCCATGGATAAGAGTAACCTTTGCGGTGCTTGCATGGATAATATCTGTATTTGAAGCAGTTGTTACTATCCCTGTTGTTGCCTTGGCACATTTGCGTACGGATGGTGACGGTCTAATGGGACCAATGGCGCAATCTGCTTATGTATTATGGTTGAATCTATTATTAAGGCCTGCTTTAACCGTTATTGGTTTTATTGCTTCACTTTTAATATTCAATGCAATGGTTGACCTTACGTTGGAGACATATAAAGCAACATTATCAGGTCTTACTGCTGGTGGTGGTTCTATGTTATTCGGTCAAATTGTTTATACAGTGATCTTCATGAGTATTATCTACACATTGGCAAATTCTACATTTAAAATGGTGGATATCTTACCAAACTCAACAATGAGGTGGTTAGGTGTCGGTGGTGATGGTGCTTCAGAAAACGATTCTGCAGAGCACATGACTATCGCAGCAGCTGGGTTCTTAGCAAGTAGAGCTGGACCAATTGGTGGCATGGGCGGTGGCGGTGGCGGCGGTCCTAAGCCAAGCACCGGGATAGACGGTAAAACGGCAGGAAAAGGAAGTGTTCCTCCGATGTATTAATAAATTAACTAAACAAAAAAACACCGCTAATTCAGCGGTGTTTTTTTATAGTTTAAAATGCTTTGATAACTTGCAATATTTGGTACATCGGATTATGTTTTGATTATTGATTTTGTTTTTTAGAATCGTAATTAAAAGGTGTTGTTTTATGAAGAAGTTATTGGTTATTTTATCAGTTTTAATATTAATTGTTATTGGTGCAATTGTTGCGATTCCAATATTTGTATCGGCGGATAAAATTAAGGTGATTGCGGAACAGCAAGTAAAAGAGAAAACTGGACGTGATTTAAAGATCAATGGTGCAGTTTCATTTACATTATTCCCGAATGCCTCGATTACGATTAACGATGCTTCTTTCTCAAATCCGAAATGGGCCGATGATAAGAATATGTTATCGGTTGCAGAACTATCCTTGGCTTTGGAAACTATGCCTTTATTGGACAAGAATGTTAAGATTAAACACATCACTTTGATTAAGCCAGTAATCAATCTTGAAAAAGCAAAAGATGGTAAAGTGAATTGGGATATTAAGATGGCTGATGCTGCTCCCAAAGATACCAAAGCTAAAGATGAAACAGATAAAATAACTGAAACTGTTGAAACAGAAGCTAAGCCTTTGATTAATTCTTTGACATTGGGTGATATTAAGATTGAGAATGCGGTTGTTAATTATACTGATAAGTTTTCTGATGTTAAAGAAAGCTTGGATAATATAAATCTTAATATCTCAGCCAAAGATTTCAATTCCAGCGCGAAGATTATTGGTGATATTATTTATAAATCAGAGAAAGTTAAATTTGATACTGAACTTTCATCTATACAAGCTGTGCTTGATGGTGAGTCAGTTGATAATAAATTAAATATAAGCTCAAGCAAATTTGATGTGAAATTCAATGGTAAATTATCTAGTAATAAATCCGAATATCTAAAAGGTGATTTTGATGTAAATGTGCCATCAATATCTGGGATTAGTAAATGGCTAGGTAAATCTATTGATATTCCATTTGAAAAAATAAGCTTTAAAGCAAATGCGGATGTGACATCTTCCAAGCTTAAACTATCTAAGCTTAATTTAAATCTGGATGAAATTAATGGTACTGGTGATGCTAGGGTTTATTATAAAGGTGCAAAACCATCTATCTATGCTGATTTAAAAGTAAATAAGATCAATATGGATCGTTTTTTAAACAGTAATAAATCTAGTGCATCTAAATCATCTACCACTAATAATAAAACCGCTCCAGCAAGTTCTAGCTCGGATAAGGTTGATTTATCTGGTTTGAAATTGATTGATTTAGATTTAAAGCTACAGACTTCAGGTCTATCGGTGATGGGTGCTGATATTGGTGCTAATATATTAAAATCAACTTTAAAGAATGCTGTATTAGATTTCTCGATTTCAGAGACTAGTTTTTTTGGTGGTAATTTTAAAATGGATATGAAGATTGATGCAAATCCATCTCGTCCAGTAGTATCAAAGAATTTTACAATGAAGGGTATTAATTCAGAATCATTTTTGAAAACATTCATGGACTTTAAACAGCTTAGCGGTAAAGCTGATGCTAGTATAAATATCAGAACATCTGGTCAGACTATTGAACAATTTAAGAATAATATATCGGGTAAGGGTAGCTTCACTTTTAGAGATGGTGAGATTAAAGGCGTGAACTTGGTTGATATTTTAAAGAATGTCCAAAATAAGCTAACTGAATTTAGCTTAATGGGCGGATCAACGAAATTTGTTAAAATGGGCGGAACATTTACTGCGAATAAATCGGTATTTACAAATAAAGATCTAAGCTTGCTTGG
>CALDHH010000154.1 GCA_937941575.1 uncultured Alphaproteobacteria bacterium
TGGTGTATATTCTTGACCATTATGCAGCCTAACATATCCACCTGCTTCAAATATTGCCAATACGCATGCGGCATTATCCCAAGGGGTTAATCTATGCCATAGTACAGCATCAACTTCACCAGTTAAGATATCCAAAGCATCATGTAGACAGCTTCTAACACGGCGGACTTCTTTTACTTTTTCTTTCATGGCTAAAGTTTTCTTTTTATTTGGACTACCATGTTGCAAGATTATATCGGATAGCGGTTTGTATTCATTTACATTTAATCTCTTATCATTAACAAATGTACCCTGCCCCTTTATGCTATAGACCATTTTATCTTTTATTGGGTCATATAGCCATGATTGTAAGGTCTCGTTATTTTGATTTAATGATATTATGACACCAAATTGTTCTTTGCCATGGACGAAATTATAGGTTCCATCAATGGGATCAATTGTCCAAACTGGCTCATCTTGGTTAAATCTATTTAATATGGATAAGTAATTTGCAACGGCTTCTTCACCGATCACTAGTGAATTGGGTAAAGCTTCGGTTAGCAATCTTGTTAATTCTTTCTCTGCTGCCAAATCAGCAATTGTTACCAAATCTTCTAGATGAGTTTTGGTATTTACATCACTTTTGGATAGATTTTTAAATCTTGGTAATATTTCCTGCTTGGCTATTTTTCTAATTATTTCTGATACTATTTCATGTTGGATTATCAATTTATTTTTTCTTTCTTCTTTTGAAAATATTCGTAATTCTTATTATTCAAGCTAACTTTCATATGAGCGAATTCATCATCATCTGTTCTATCTAGAACATTACCATGGCTATATAACCAAGATATTGTTTTACCATCGGTGATATCAATCTCTAGATTCATCAGCTTATTTTCTTTTTCTAAATGCCTATCAATGATCTCTAATAAATCATCAACTCCCTCGCCTGTATGGGCAGAAATTAATTCTGTATCTTCATCTAAATTTGCTTGATTATGGTAGTAAACCTTATCTTCGCTACCTAATTTATCTGATTTATTTAGAACTTCGATAATTGGAATTTTATATTCATCACCAATTCCAAGCTCTCTTAATATCTTTAAAACATCTTCTTTCTCAGCATCCGTATCTTTATTGGCAATATCTCTGACATGTAGGATAACAGAGGCTTCTAATACTTCTTCCAAAGTTGCACGGAAAGCATCAATTAAATGAGTTGGCAGATTGGATATAAACCCAACAGTATCCGCAAGAATAACTTTATTACCAGATGGTAGCTTAACTGCTCGCATTGTTGGATCTAAGGTTGCGAATAATAAATCTTTGGCAAATACTTCAGCACCAGTTAAATGATTAAACAGGCTTGATTTACCAGCATTAGTATAACCAACAAAGGCAATAATTGGGAATGGAGTTTTTTGTCTAGATTTTCTATGCAGTAATCTAGTTTTCTTAACTTTTTCTAGATCTTTTTTTAAACGAATAATTTTTTCATCAATTAAACGTCTATCAATTTCTATCTGAGTTTCACCTGGTCCACCGGTGGCACTTAAGCCACCTCTTTGGCGTTCTAAATGCGTCCAAGATCTAACTAGTCGTGATCTCTCAAAGCTTAAAGATGCTAGTTTTACTTGCAAAACCCCTTCTTTAGTTCTTGCTCGATCACCAAATATTGCAATGATTAAGCCAGTTCTATCGATAACCTTGCATTCAAGTTCTTTTTCTAAATTACGCTGTTGGATTGGTGATAATGGGTGGTCAATTATTACGAGGTCAATTTCTAATTCTTTTATCCGCTCTTTTATACCTTCGACAATACCTTTACCGAATAATAAAGATGGAGTTATTTTACTAAGGTTAATGATTTCAGATTCAATTACTTTTAAATAAATTGCTGAGGCAAGATTTACAGCTTCTTCTAAACAAGATTCAGGTGATCTTAGAATATTAACTGAATGATCGCTGGTATCGTCTTTTTTTCTAGACTTGATAACAGGATGTATAACAATTGCATGTACGGACATTAATTAAATTTGACCTTTAAAAAGTTAAAATTTTAGAGGCCTAAAAGAAATTAAGCCTTATTCTTCTGCATCATCATTCAAGTTAACTGGTCCAGAAGGCATGATTGTTGAAATTGCATGTTTATAAACCAATTGAACATGTGCATCTCTTTTTAATAACATAGAAAAGTTATCAAACCAAGTAAGAACTCCCTGCAATTTAACTCCGTTTACCAAAAAAACCGTAACAGGCATTTTTTCTTTACGAATAGTATTTAAAAACTTTTCTTGTAAGTTTTGATTTTTGTCAGCCATAGTAAAATTCCATTTTAAAATATGTGGAGAAGCTTTTGATAAAACTCCTTTGTTTAAATAATATTAAGTATATAAGATAAAGTAAATTACTAAATTATCTTAAATCTTACTTATTATTCTCTATAAACTCTTTCAAAGCAAGGCAGGATTCAAATCTTTTTGCAATTCTATACGGTTTTAATAGCTCTTCATTAATATTATTACTTTCAATAAAGATACCAACACAGCCGTTTTTATGGGCACATTCCATGTCTATATGACTATCCCCTACTATCCAAACATCGGCTAGATTTTTCTTGGCTCCTGTTCCCATTAATGCCATTTCAACGGCAGAGCCATCGGGCTTATCCCGTAGAGCATCACCTGCCCCAACCAAATTTTTAAAATATCCATTCCAACCAAGCTTTGTTGCCTCAGCTCGAAGATAATGCCCCTTCTTATTGCTAATCACTGCCATTTGAATATTTGTATTGTTTTTTATATATTCCAAGCATTTAGAAGACTCTTTTAATTCTTCTATCCTAGATAAATATAGACTTTCAAAGGAAGAATAATACAATTCCATTGCTTCTTCCCAATCTTCACCAAAGAAATCTGGGAAGTAATCTTTTAAAGAATTTGCTGATCTTTCAAGAGCCTCTTTTTCACTCCATGGTTTATAGCCCATAGTCTCAAGAACTCTAGTCAATGATGCAAATATTATTGGCCAAGTATTAACTAAGGTATTGTCCCAATCAAATAATATTACTTTTGGTAATTTTAACATTTCTTATTTCACCTTGATTTAAAAATATTCTGGTCGTATCGCAAAGATTTTTTCAATCTTAGCAATTTTAGAATGTGAAGTTAATACAATTACTCGATCCCCTGATAAAAATACAGTATCTGAATTTGGTAAGATTGTTTCTTCACCTCTAATAACCATACAGAAAACAAATTCCTTATCTTTTATATCTCCGACAGTTTGATTGATAATAGATGAGCTTTCAGAGATTTCAACTTCCATAATTTCAGCAAATCCATCACGTAAACTATGGGCTTTTTTAATTTTACCCCGCCTTACATGTTCCAAAATAGTCGATACAGTAATTGCGCGTGGATTAACCACTGAATTTACCCCAAGTGCAGTTACGATTGGTATATAAGCACTTCTATTAACAAGTGTTATTGCCCGTTTACATCCCATTTCTTTGGCAAGTAGAGATGATAAAACATTACTTTCATCATGATCCATTACTGGGATTACAGCTTCTGTATTTCTTATATTTGCTTCTTCTAAAATATCTTTATCTAACCCATCACCATGAATTACGATAGTTTTATCTAATATCGATGCTGCATATTCGGCTTGTTCTTTATTGGCTTCGATTAATTTTACTGATATTTTATTATTCTCGCTATCTTGGATTGCTTTTGCCAAGCCTAAACCAATTTTACCAGCACCAATAATTAATACTCGCCTAGATTCTTCTTCTGTATGACCAAATGCTGCCATAGATCTTTCAAAATGTTCTGCTGTCGAGACAAAGTAAACCTCATCTCCTACAAATAATTGTTCATTACCATCTGGTATAATCTTTTTATTTTTTCTGATCACAGCAATAATTTTTACCATTAAATCTGGAAATAAAGTGGATAGATGCTTTAATGGGGTGTTCAATAATGGGCAATCTTCAAGGCAAATAACGCTTGCCATGCTGACCTTACCATCAGCGAATGAAAGATAATTGAATACGCCCGGTATCTTAATTCGATCATAGAATGCTTTGGCTACTTCTACTTCTGGTGAGATCACAACATCAATAGGCATCTGGTCACGGCTAAATAAATTTGCCCAACCTGGTGCTAAATATGTTTGCTCTCGTACTCGGGCAATTTTCTTTGGGACATTAAATAAAGAATGAGCAACTTGGCAAGCAACCATATTTACTTCATCATCTTTTGTTGCTGCAATTATTAGTTCCGCATCTTCAGCACCAGCCTGTTTTAATACTTCTGGATGCGATGCAAAGCCTACAATACCGCTAACATCTAAATTTTCATTAATATGCTTTATTAATTCAGGGTCTTTATCAATAATAGTTACATCATTACTTTCCTCAGATAAATATATTGCAATATTTCGGCCAACATTACCGCCACCACATATTATTACTTTCATAATTTATTTTCCCTAACTTTCATCCGCGGTTTTTTGTAATTCATTTATCTTATCATTAATTCCAAGTGATCTCAATTTCCGATGTAAGGCGGAGCGCTCCATACCAACAAAATTTGCAGTTTTAGAAATATTACCTTGAAAGCGTTTTACTTGTGCAAATAAATATTCTGTCTCAAAAATTTCCCTTGCTTCACGCAGAGATTTAGACATCATCTCTACTGATTTATCATCAGATAATACATTATTATCATTTAATGTAATTTCTGGTGGTAACATATCAGCAGTAATTAAATCTTCATTGGTCATGATTAAGAGCCATTCAACGATGTTCTGCAATTGTCTAACATTACCAGGCCAGTTATATGCTTGCATAATTTGTAAAGCATCATCTGCAATTACCTTTGGCTGCATTCCAGATGACTTAACAAACTTATCCATAAAGTAATTTACTAATTCTGGTATATCATCTTTTCGGGCAAATAATGAAGGCATATGAATTGGCACAACATTTAAGCGGTAATATAAATCTTGTCTGAAGTTACCATCTTCCATTTGTTTGCTTAAATTTTTATTAGTGGAAGCAATAATGCGGATGTCGAAGCTCATCTCTTGATCGCTATCCAATTTAGAGAATTTTTCTAGTTGTAATGCTCTGACCATCTTACCTTGGGTTTCAAGTGACATATCAGATATTTCATCCAAAAATAAGGTTCCTGTATTGGCAAGTTCCAGAGCCCCTATCTTACCAAGTTTACCAAAAATCTCTGCTTCTAAATCATTTGGATGCATTGTGGCGCAATTAATTGAGACAAAAGG
>CALDHH010000155.1 GCA_937941575.1 uncultured Alphaproteobacteria bacterium
TCTTTTTTCCTGTCAATTTGCCAAGCTTGCTTTGGTGATATAACACAATCAGCCTGAGTATTACTTCCACCACCACAACCCCAGGTTCCTCTAACATCATTCCGCATTACCAGAAAATGACCACTAGTAACAAAACCACCCGTCATATATGCATGTCTAAAATGAAATCCACCACCTATCGAAGAAACCGGATTTGACCGCCCCCATTCATTTGCCGTTGGGTTTGGTGAAATTCCAGAGATTAAATCCGCCAATGCCAAATGGTTCCAAAATTGAACATTCTCATTAACTAAAATTGGATCAATCGCCTGCCATATCCATTCAGTAGCTCCAACAAGACCCGTAGAATCTCCGTTAGTACAAGTAACACCATCACAATTTGGAAGTTTAGTAGTCGCCACAGCGAAATCACCAGGATTGGCAGAATATTTATCTTTAAAAGTAATAATAGCCGCTTTATAAGAATCCACTTGTGAGATAGTTTTGGTTATTCTAGCATTCTGAACCATCTGTTGAGCTTTTAATATACCGCCGATCAAGAGTCCGATAATCGTCATAACGATTGCCAACTCAACCAATGTAAAACCTTTATTCATAGTAATATCCTTTGTATAATCCACAAGTAAACCTATCAAAATAATATAAACTATTCATTAATAATTTAAGCTATCTAACCATTAATCACGAAATATAATTCACAATCATTGGATCTAACTGTTTCATTATACCTACCATTGGTTGCTCCACCAATATTACATGTACCAGCATATCCAGTACTAACCGCATAAACAAGTCCATTTGATGGATGCCCATCATCCATTTTCCTATCAATTTTTGCAGCAACATAAGGAGATACGGACATTTGACCTGCTTGTCCAGTTCTGATCCCATCAATCCTATTTCTTAAAATTAAAACATGTCCTCTTGAAACCAAAGCGGATGTACCGGCTGAATGTCTAATAAAAAACCCACCACTGAATTTTGAAACAGGGTGGCTTTTTCCCCATTCTGGAGTAATTGCACCAGCCCCAACTCCTGATAACATATTTGATAATACTAGATGTTTCCAAAATTGGGTATTCTCGGACGCAATCGTGGAATCAACTGTTGTATATATAAAACCAGAAACCCCAATAATTGAATCATCATCACCATTTACACATTGTATATTAGCATCACATCCCGGTAGCCTAAAAGTAGCTCTGGAAGTATCCCCAGGATATGCAGAATATTTATCTCTAAAAATTGTCAAAGCGGAGCTATATGATTTTACCTGTGATATTGTTGCAGTAATTCTGGCATTTTCCATTAATTGCTGACCTTTTAATATTCCCCCAATTAAAAGTCCAATAATGGTCATAACAATCGCAAGCTCAACAAGTGTAAAACCTTTATCGCATTTTCTTTTATCAATAATCAAAACAATACCTTAATAGCTTAACTAAAAGCCTAAAAATTACTCAAATAAATAATATAAAACACAATCTTTGCCCTCTATATCATAAGTCTCATATCCCGAAGATGGTAATCCACAATCCCTCGTTGGGCCGGGGCCTTCTGTTTGAATATCACCTTTTGCGGGGTTACCATCATCAATCTTTCTATCAACTTGCGAAGCAAATATGCCATTTACAGGATGATAGCCATTTAAATTAGGATCACCAGTTACATTACCCTGAATCCGAAATGAATGGCCATTCATTGTGTCAATCCCACCAGCCAATTGATTTAAAAAATTTAAATGAACCCCACCACCAGCAGATGAACTTGGGTGAGAAGATCCCCATTCTGGTTGAGTAGAAGAATCCTTAACCCCAGATATAAGATCAGATAATAAAAGATGCTTCCAAAACTGTGTTGCTTCAGTATCTAACCCAGATTCGTCGCTATTCCACCAACCCCCGCTATTCCATCCGCCACCACTAGTACCACCGAGACCAATAATACCGCTGTTATCTCCATTACGGCAATTATTAGTAGCAGTTACACAATTCGGCAATCTTGATGTTGCCGTTGAAAAATCTCCTGGCATAGAGTTATGCTTATCTCGAAAGATAGTCACAGCTGCCTTATAAGATTTAAATTGGGATATAGTTGCGGTAACCCTAGCATTCTCTACCATTTTTTGACCTTTTAATATGCCCCCAATTAAAAGCCCGATAATCGTCATAACGATCGCTAATTCAACTAATGTAAAACCTTTATCCATAATAAATCCTTCTATATAAATAGTTGTATATAATTATATCAAAATAAGTTTAATTTATTATTAGGCAATTAAGAACTCTGCCAATAAACTACTTGATACTATATATCTTGGATCATTATCATGATTATAAATTACGATTTCCTTAATAAACTTTTGATTGTTTTTAGCAATTTCACCAGCCATAATTGCATTGGCAACGGCACTTCGCTCTGCCGATATATATAAACCGGTTGAGCTATTATCTACTGCGGCTCCTATATATATTTTACCCGAGCTACTCAATAAAGCAGCCCCAACTTTATTTTTTGAAATCGGGGTATAAGCATAAGCAGATACCTCCTTGGCAATCTGATTTAAATCACCATCTAAATTAACATCAATTTTAAGATTATCTGGTTTAGGTGATAAATGAAAACCAAAGGGTAATATCTCAGCCATTTTAAATTTAGGATATTTATCCTTATCATCAATTATAATAACAGTATTCTCATCTGAAAATTCTGATATCACCTGCCTACAAGCTCCACAAGGTGAAACATCCGCAATATTATCAACATCTTTCACATCAATACAAGTCACGGCAATTTTATCAATAACAAAAGGATCATTGCTAACTTCTCCCGCCGATATCATGCGTGCAATTGCATTCCTCTCCGCACAAGTCTGTCCCTCTGAATTATAAGTCTCAATATTAGCGCCAGTATAAATATTCCCAGATTTAGTTAAGATTGCCGCCCCAACATGGAAATTGGAATAAGGAGCATAGGCTCTCAAAGCCGCATCTCTAGCCAGATTAACTAAATCATCAATCATAATTAATATTTTCTTCTGCGCCTAAATCCATCTGTCCAGCTTCATCAATTACATTTACAACTTTTGGCGTATCTATCCCTTGATCTATAGCAATATCAGGCTTTATAATTGCATCACGTACCATCAAGTAAAATTCTGGCTTCGCCTTATCTGGGAAAACTTTACCAGATATTTCAATTGCAAATATAAACATGAATATAATGATCAAGATTGAGAAAATAGGCTGTGGACCAGATGGCGCTGCAATTTTATGCCCCTTTAATGATTTTGGTAAAATCTTGGCCAGTATTTTTGCTGATGATGATTGGATCATAAAGAAGGTCATGATAATCAAGAAGATTGGCAGCATAATATCAATAATAGGCTTTATATTCTCTGGAATAAAATCACGCATAGGAGTTAAGAAATAAACTGCAAAAATAATTGCCGAGATAATTATCCCATGTAGTGATGCATTATCTCTTGGCTTTTTTGTAATTACTTTTAATGCTTGATCAGCATATTTAATACAAGCTTTGGCGTATTTTTCAGATAAACCAATTCTATATTCCAACATTAAATCACGTAACATTAACTTCTTTGGAACTTGCCCCAAACTTGTAAACACATCACGAATTATTCTAAACTTAGCCGATTTATCAATTAAATTAGATATATCCCCCGAGCCTTTTGTAATTTTTGATAGGCCTTCTATCCCAGATTTAATTAGATCATCAATAAAATTATCAATCTTTGATATATAACCACGATAACCGGCAATCTCAGCAACATATTTCTTTGAATCAATCCGAAATTCAGCCTTAGCCATCGGAATTCGACAAAGATAGCCTATCTCTTTAATGCTATTACTCTCTGTATTTTCAGCATTATTTTCAGTATTTGAATTAGTTACAGCATCAATTATTCCAACCTGCGCATGCCCATTTAAGGCAAGATCACGCATACCAATCTGATTTAATGCTTCTTCTAGTTGCTCTGGTATATTTTGTAAGTCGGATGTAAATTTAGTTTTTATAAAATAAGTAACTTCTGTGACTTTGGTCTTTATACTCGCCCCATCACATTCCCGGCATTTTGATTTTTTCAAACCCTTACACATGTTACAAGATATTTGCTTTTTTGTACCACAAGCCATACAAGGCTCCTGACCAAAACCCCGACATGGTGAACAAGGAATTCTTTGTCCAGACGCTTGATCAATGGTAAATCTCTGCCCTCGACAAACTTGGCACATCATATGACCTTGCCCATGACATTTATTACAATTTACCGTGCCTCGCCCTGAACAAGTCGAACAATGCGTATCTCCACTACCACGACATCCAGCACATTCTTCATCAAAAGCAAAAATCTTTTTTGGTAAATTGAGAAGATATGTTTTACCATCAATACCAAATCCAAGAACTTCTTCATCAGTTATTAATTTTAATGCAGCCTCGAAAATTTCTTTATTATCTGATATCTCAATTAAATCTTTGGCAATCGCTTCATTAACTTCTTCAACATTATCAAAATATGTAGCGGCCGCAACTTTACCGCTTATTACAGAGAATTTTTCTTCAGAAATAAATTCAACTTCCATTTTATTGGTAAATTCAAATATTTTCTTATTTGAAGCGGCCGTAATAATACCTATATCAGCATTAGAATTCCCCTCAATTAAATGGGCGATATCTTTTCTTGCGATTTCAACAATATCAATATTATCATCATTATTTACTGTCATTTTATCCCCCAATAAAATTAAAGATCCCTAAGCCAGATTCTTTGCCAAGAAATAAGCCGTCTTCATATTCGCCTCATGTGCAGCATTTTGATTATAATGATCACCATTAATTCTTGCAAATGCATGATCCACATCTTCATATATATATGTTTCAATATGATTAATTTTTGTAGTTTTTGTGCTAATTATCTCTTGCGCTTCTTTTGGAACGAATTGATCCTTCTCAGCAATATGCAATAGACAAGGTTTTGTAATATTTGCAACCTCATCAATCGCAGCTTCAATGCCAACTCCATAATAAGAAACTGCACAATCAACATCCGATCTCGCAGCCATTAAATATGCCAGTTTTCCACCAAGACAAAATCCCAAACATCCGGTCTTACCATTTAAGAATTTTTGCTTTTTAATAAATTCCAAAGTTGCAATTAAATCCTGCACTCCAATATTTTCATCAAATTGTTTATAAAGCTCAAATGCCTTATTCACATCATCTTCATTTCTATCATCCAGCTCTATCCCAGCCTCAATCCGCCAGAATAAATCAGGGCAAATTGCAACATATCCCTCATTCGCAATCTGATCACAAATACTTTGCATGTTTTTGTTAACCCCAAAGATTTCTTGGATAACAATTATGGTCGCCGAAGGCTCATCTGTATCAGGATATGCAACATAAGCATTAAATTCTTCTCCATTTTCAGACTTGATTAATATATTAGCCATTTTTACCCCTATTTTAATTAGAATAAAATTGTACTATATTGTCTAGATAATATCTATAGCGCTAAAGGAAATATAAAATGTATAAAAACGTCACATTAATAGAACATCCTCTAATTCAGCATAAACTAACAATAATGCGAAAAAAAGATACTAAAACAGTCCATTTCAGACAAATCCTAAAAGAGATATCTTTCCTTATGGGCTATGAAGTCACCAGAAATCTAGAATTAGAACAAGTTGAAATAGAAACTCCCCTAGAGAAAATGCAATCACCAAAATTAAAAGGAAAAAAACTCTGCCTAGTCTCAATATTGCGCGCAGGTAATGGATTTTTAGACGGATTACTAGATTTAATCCCATCCGCAAAAGTCGGTCATATTGGATTATATAGAGATCATGAAACCTTAAAGCCAGTTGAATATTATTTCAAAATTCCAGATGAAATCGAAAAAAGAACGGTAATCGCCGTTGACCCAATGCTAGCCACTGGTAATTCCGCCATCATTGCCATCCAAAAATTAAAAGATAGAGGCGCCAAACATATCGAATTTATGTGTTTAATCGCAGCCCCAGAGGGCATAAAAAACTTCGAAACTGCCCATCCAGATGTCACAATCCACACCGCCGCCATCGATAGAGAACTAAGCGATATTGGCTACATCCTACCAGGGATCGGCGATGCAGGGGATAGAATGTATGGAACGATTTAAATCATAATGACCAGCAAATTAAAAATCTATAAACTATTGGGCAAGATCCAATGGTTTATTATTATAATCTATCTAAGCTCAATTTTGGGCTCAATCTATTTTATTTATTTGGAAGTTATAAAATGGGATTTTGCTAAATGGGATTTAAGCAATTTCTTTATTTGCTTCATTGCTTTTCTCGCATCAAAAACCATAGGAGTCCTAATAATCCTGACCCGTATTTCAATCAGAAATAAATTATTAGATAATAATTATATAAATTCATAAGCTTTAGTAATAATTTGTTAACTTAACGCTGTTAAAATAAAGTTATAGCGTTGGTTAAATATTAATTAGTCATGCAGTTTCTATTTAATTAGCCAATATTGCTATAGACCTTATGAGAGCGGGAATATAAGCAACAATAATATTAAGGGTCTGTTTTTATAGTTTTAAAACAGACCCTTAAATATATCTACACTTTTAAAATATCCAAACATCTATTATTCTAATCAAATAAACTCCATAATTGATAAGGAATAATCATGCAAGAAGTTCTAAATTTTTGGTTCAACGACCTCACCCCAAATGATTGGTTTACAAAATCAGATGACCTAGACAACCAAATAAAACAAAGATTTTTAAATATTTACGAACAAACAAAAGCTGGAGAAAACGAATATTGGCGGAAAACTCCAAAAGGAAGATTAGCCGAGATAATAATCCTAGACCAATTCCCAAGGAACATATTCCGAGACACATCCCAAGCTTTCAGCACCGATAACCAAGCCCTAACCCTATCCCAAGAAGCAATTAGATCAGGTGCTGATAAAAACCTAAATGATACGGAAAAACAATTCCTATATATGCCTTTCATGCATAGTGAATCCTTAAAAATACATCAAACTGCAATGCATCTTTTTAAAACTCTACCAAAGATCTATGAATTCGAGATAAAACACAAAGAGATAATAGAATCCTTCGGCCGCTACCCACATAGGAATAAAGCACTGGAAAGAATATCTACAGAAGAAGAAATTAAATGGATGAAGAGCAATGATGGATTTTAAAAAAGAGGAACAATATGGGATATACCAGATTCTAGAAAAATAGCGCTAATTTTTACAGTTATT
>CALDHH010000156.1 GCA_937941575.1 uncultured Alphaproteobacteria bacterium
AGATGCAATGCAAGTAGTTGACGAGATTAAAAAGCAATCGAAAGATGCTAATAAGCAATTAAAAGCTGAAGCGAAAGCTGAATTAAATGAACTTTTAAAACGTCGTGAAGAACAATTACTAGAGCGTATTAAAAGAGCTGAGCAATCCGCAGTGCAAGAAGTAAAAGAAAAAGCTGCTGAGATTGCATCAACTGCAACAAAAAGCTTAATTACGGATTACTTAAACGATAATTCAAATAAATTAATAGATACACAGATAAGCTCGCTACCAAAGAAAATCTAAATCTATACCGAATAAATAAAAAAGAGAGAGCGCTTATTGGCAATCTCTCTTTTTTTTATCTTAATCTTTGAGTATTATTTATAAAGCTTGCTGTAATCTGCTTTTTAATTTTACCAATTTAGGTTTCTCTTGTTCTAGTTTATCTGCCGCATTTTTAAATAATAGAGAACTAATATCATCATCGGCAGAAATACCACCTTTGCCCTGCTCTATTCTATATTTTGCAATTGTATTATCAACTTCTTGTGATAGAACATCTGCTTCAGCAATCTTAGCCACTACCAACATTTCTTTTTTATCAGTTCCCAAACTATTTGAGTTATGAACTTCTCGAAGTAATGATACAGCTTGTGTTCTAAAGTCAGCAACTACATCTAGCATGCTTTTTCTATTATCTTCCATTTTATTCTCCTATGTATAATTTATCTTATATCTTATTTGGGATTACTAAAACCTGTATTAGGCTTTCTTTTCTCTTTATCAATCTTAATGTTTAAAATCTTTGTTTTCGGATCTACCATTAATTTAGATTCTATTACATTATCGCTTTTAATTTGATTATCTATAATAGTCTTTAACTCTTGTAGTAATTGAACTTCTGAATTAATTCCATTCATTACATCGGCAAGATCATTTGCAAGACCTGTATCTTTTTTATGATGCGCATACATATTGTGATTATTTATATATTCAAATAATGCTTCGCTGGCTGTATCCATTCTATCCGATATTTGTTGTGATAGCCTCATTCTACAAATAACAATTTCTGCGATAGCCTCAATATTTGATGAAGGTAGAGTATCTCTCATCGTATTTAAAAACTGGTATTCCTGAAAAAGATCCGAAGATAGATTCTTTGAATTCTTATATTCTGCAGGTTTTTTATTAAATTCCTCAATTATGCTATCGCCTTCAACTCTCATGATTTCAATCCTAATAATTTTCTTCGCTTTACGTTTAATTTTTCTTGTCTATCTCCAGCATTATTATCGAAAATGGATTTTGATGCAAGAATATCTTCTGATTTATCTTTATTAGGTTTTGTGTCAGCTAGTTGAGAAAGTTTAGCATTGATAGAATGCGTTGTATCAATGGCTTTTATAATTAAGTTTGTAAATTTACTATTCATTGTTTTTCTCCATTTTTAAGTAATGATACAGACTAACAGCTTAACTAGAATATGTCAAGAATAGAATTCTAAATCATTCCAATCCACAAGCTATTGTACAATTTTAAGATATCTTGTATCATTTACCCAGTATCAAAAATAAAAAAATATTAGCTTTAGGGAGCGGTTTATCTATGTTGGGAGCTGTTAGGATGAAAGAAGATAATTTGTCATTAAGATTTGAAGAGATCAAGAAATATTATCATATAGATGAAAATCAACATGTTGAATATCTATTATCTAATATCAATAAAGAGCTACCCAATGCCAAAGCAATCGAGCTTAAAGCTTCTAATTTCGTAACAGAGCTTCGAAAAAATAGGAAGAAATTTGGTGGCTTAGATAGTTTTCTACAAGATTTTGGCTTAACTACAGCCGAAGGTATCTCTTTGATGTGTTTAGCAGAAGCCCTACTTCGTATTCCAGATGCTGACACTGCTGATAAATTAATCAAGGATAAAATCGGTGGAGCTGATTGGGATAAACATATTGGCAAAGGATCTGATTTATTTGTAAATGCCTCAACTTGGGCTTTGATGCTAACTGGTAAAGTTATTGGTGATAATGATGATAAAAAAGCAAAGCTATCCCCATCTAATATTGCATCAAACATGGTTGCAAGGCTTGGCGAGCCCATAATTAGGCAAGCAATGTATCATGCCATGAAGGTAACCGGTCGTCAATTCGTGATGGGTCGTAATATCAATGAAGCATTAAAACGGGCGATTGATAATGAAAAACTTGGCTATAGATATTCATATGATATGCTTGGTGAAGGAGCTAGAACTGCCAAAGATGCTGATAAATATTTCAACAGCTATAGACAAGCAATCCAAACTATTGGTAAGGCTATTCAAAAAAGAAAAGTTGTTCCAAATCTACTAGAAGCACCTGGAATATCAATAAAGCTGTCAGCTCTGCACCCAAGATATGAATATAGGCAATCTGAAAAATGCATACCAGAATTAACAGCTAGGTTACTTGAATTAGCATTAATGGCCAAAGAATATAATATCAGCCTGACTGTTGATGCAGAAGAAGCCAATAGATTAGAAATTTCATTACAAATAATTGAAAATGTTTTCAGCAATCCTGAACTTGGAAATTGGACTGGATTTGGTTTGGCATTACAAGCCTATTCAAAACGAGCTCCATTTGTAATTGATTGGCTAGCTGAATTAGCAAAATCAAATAACCGTAAGATGATGGTAAGATTGGTCAAAGGAGCTTATTGGGATAGCGAGATTAAACATGCCCAAGAATTGGGGCTAGCTTCTTATCCAGTATTTACCAGAAAAGCATCAACTGATCTTTCATTCATAGTTTGTGCCAAGAAATTATTGGAAAATAGAGAATTCTTCTACCCACAATTTGCGACTCATAACGCCAATACGGTTGCCTATATCTTGGAGATGGCTGGAAGCCAACAAGATGGTTTTGAATTTCAAAGATTACATGGAATGGGTGAGCCTTTATATCATCAGCTAATTGGACATGAAAATGAAAAGAATAAATATCCTTGTCGAGTATATGCACCAGTTGGAAGCCATGAAGATTTACTGCCTTATCTAGTTCGAAGATTATTAGAGAATGGTGCCAATAGCTCATTCGTAAATCGTATCCAAGATGATAAGATTCCTGTATCTGATATCGTTGCTGACCCAATTAAGTATATAGCAAATTTAGATAGCAAACCTCATCCAAAAATCAATCTACCGCAAGACATGTTTGATGGCAGAAGATTATCTGCGGCTGGATTTGAGATAGAAGAATCCTTTAAGATCAATGAATTGCTAGAACAAGTTAAATCATTTGAAGGAACTAAATATATAGCTTCTGCGATAATTTCAGGTAAAGATATTATTAGTAATAATATAGAAAAAGTCTTAAGTCCAAGCAATAAATCTAATCAGATTGGTATTATCCATAGCCCATCTGAACAAGATGTTGATAACGCTTTGGCAATTACCAGTAAAGCATTTAAAGAATGGAACGCAACCGATATTGATATTCGTGCAAAAGCATTGGAAAAAATGGCTGATTTATTAGAAGAAAATACAGCAGAGCTAATGTATATCTGTATCCATGAAGCAGGAAAGACAATTGATGATGCCATTGGTGAGATTAGAGAAGCAGTTGATTTCTGTCGTTATTACGCCAATCACGCCAGAACAATCGGCTTTAACACCCCTATTCCATTACCTGGACCTACAGGAGAGCTAAACTCATTATCTTTATCTGGTAAAGGTGTATTTCTATGTATCAGCCCTTGGAACTTCCCATTGGCAATATTCTTGGGACAAATTACAGCAGCCCTAGTCTCTGGAAATACTGTAATTGCCAAACCAGCCGAACAAACTTGTTTAATCGCAAGCTATGCAATTAAACTATTAATAAAAGCAGGTATTCCAAAAGATGTTGTTGCCTTATTACCATTAAGCGGAAAAATGGCTGGTGAATTAATTGTGCCTGATTTAAGAATTAACGGCGTTACATTTACCGGATCAACAGGAACCGCCAAGTTAATCAATAGAACATTAGCCAATAGAGATGGTGAAATAGTCCCATTAATTGCCGAGACTGGTGGTCAGAATGTTATGATAGTAGATAGCTCCGCCCTGCCTGAGCAAGTAATCGATGATGTCCTTTTATGCGCCTTTGGGTCTGCAGGACAAAGATGTTCAGCATTAAGAGTATTATATCTACAAGACAATATTGCCGATAAAACTATTGAAATGTTACAAGGCGCAATGCAAGAATTAACCATAGGCAATCCATTAAATCTATCTACTGATATTGGCCCAGTAATTGATATGACAGCATATAAAATGCTACAATCACATGCTGATATTATGGAGAAGAAACATAAATTAATTTATCGTTCCAAAATTGATACCAATTCAAAAGATGGCAGTTTCTTTGCTCCTGTTGCATTTGAAATTGATACTTTAACTGATTTATCAGAAGAAAAATTTGGTCCAATATTGCATGTTATACGCTACAAGACAGAAGATTTAGATCATATTTTAGATGATATAAATAATTCTGGATATGGCTTAACTTTGGGGGTTCACACTCGGATAAATCATAATGCCAATTATATAATCAATAATACCTCAATTGGTAACACTTACGTTAATCGTGGTATTATTGGAGCTGTGGTCGGTGTTCAGCCATTTGGCGGACATGGTTTATCTGGAACTGGCCCAAAAGCTGGTGGGCCACAATATCTATATAGATTTGCAAATGAACATGCGATTTCAATCGATATAACTGCCTCTGGTGGTAATGCATCACTTGTTTCTTTATCGGAAGATTAGATGAAGTTATTTTCAACTCCATCGGTAAATAAACCTTATATTTGGCAAGACATGAAGATTGGCTTACTTGGTGGATCATTTAACCCTGCCCATTACGGTCATGTTCACATTAGCAGGAAAGCTATTGAAAGATTAAATCTTGATGCTGTTTGGTGGATGGTTACCCCTCAAAATCCATTAAAATCCACCGATGATATGGCGAGTATTGAAGACAGGATTGAGAGTGCTAATCTAGCCACAAAATCAGATAATAGAATAATTGTAACTGATATAGAAAACCATATCGACACCAGATATACCGCTGATACATTAAAGGAGTTATCTTACCTATTCCCAAAGACTAATTTTGTTTGGTTAATGGGCGCTGATAACCTGCACCAAGTTCATAAATGGAATGAATGGAAGGATATATTTAATATCATGCCAATTGCAGTTTTAAATCGCCCACCATATGGACAAGCATCTCGTAAATCAGTTGCAGGTGAAGTTTTTAAGAAAAATCGTTTAAGAGAAAATCAAGCTTTCAAACTAGCTCTATCCCAAGCACCGAGCTGGGTATTATTAGATATTCCGCTGGCTAATATTTCAGCCACCGAGATTAGAAATAAGAAATAACTTGACTCCAGCTCTTAATTCTATATGTTAATAAAAATCCAATTATATAAAATTAGAAAGCCTTAATCATGAAAAATAATTCAAAAATACAAGCCCTATTCAATTTTTTATCTAAACCAGCTAAACAAGATTTTACCTTAGGCAGAGTCGTAATCTCTACATTTGGATCGCCTATGGATGATTATAGAGATCATCATTTCAAACGTGGTGGTAGAATTATTGAACGTTCTATTACAATCGGTGCTACATTTGCAGCCGTGGCAACTGGTGTTGCATCTGGTTTCTTACCAGCTGTCGGAGCCTTAGCAATTGCCAAATGTGTTGGCTTAGCAGCTGGTTATGCAACAGATGAAGGTATTAAATCTATTAATAATAAAATCAATAAAAACAAGCCTTAAAACATTATTATTGCTCTCTTGATCAAGTATTGATAATTTCTATTGATAAAATCTAATAAACTGATATACAATAACTTATATTACATAGATTTTAAGGAGTAATAATTATTTCTAGGACAAAAGTAACAATAACCTCAGAAGAAATGAGAGATATTGTTTTAAAAACATTGGACGATAACAAAGCAATGGATATTGTTGATATCGATCTTCATAATAAAACATCAATTGCAGATTATATGATTGTTGCATCTGGTACTTCGAGCCGCCAAATTTTATCTTTGGCAGAAAAAGTAAAAGCAGAGCTTAAAAAAATCAGTATTAAATCTAAACTTGAAGGTCAAGGAAGTGCTGATTGGGTATTACTTGATGCTGGTGATATTATAATCCACCTGTTTAGACCTGAAGTTCGTGATTTTTATGATATTGAGAAAATCTGGGATATTGATTTTTCAAAGATTGATAATAATCTTCACGTATCAACTTAAAGAGTCATGCATATCACGATTATTGCCGTTGGTAAGAATAGCAAATCTTCTCTACTTGATTTATATAATGAATATAAAAAAAGGATCAATTGGAAAGTTGATTTAAAAGAGATTACATCCAAAAACCTCAATAATGAACAAGAGAATAAGCAGATATTATCTTTGATACCTGACAAGGCAATTGTGATTGCTTTGGATGAGAAAGGTAAGTCTATGCCTAGCAGTAATTTTGCTGATAAATTTAAAAAATGGCAATTAGATGGTTTTACAAATATTTGCTTTATTATTGGTGGAGCTGATGGTATAAATAACGATGTTAGAGATAAGGCAAATATGCTGATTTCTTTCGGAGAACAAACATGGCCACATATGATGGTAAGATCAATGTTAATAGAGCAAATTTATAGAACTCAACAAATATTAATCGGACATCCATATCACAGGCAATAATAATCATTCGAATAATAAAAGGCCTTAAAATGACCCGCCGCTACTTTGTATTTATCTGTGTAATATCTGTTCTTATGCTTGCCAATATAGGCCTCTCATACGCATCTGATATCTCAAAGATAAAAAAACAGATTAAATCTGAGACTGCTCAGAAGAAGAAATTAGATATCCAAACCAAAGTCATTGAAACTGAAATTTCAAAGATAAAAAAGAACCTAATTAAAACATCCGACATAATCAAACGTAACAAGAAGTCATTGAGTAATATCGATAATAACCTGTCTGAATTACAAATTAAAAAAGATAATTATAAAAAGACATTAATGGATAATAGCCAAGATATAAGCAAGCTGATTATTGCCAAAAACCGTATTGAATTAACTCCTCCACAAGCATTGCTACTACAAAATAAAAGCACTATTGATATTGCCAGAAGCGATATTCTATTAAAATATACAATCCCAAATATCAATAATCAAACATCTGAATTAAAAGAAAACTTAAACGAACTTAATAATATTGAAATATCAATTAAAAATGTACTTGATAAGCAAAGGCGAGTTTATAATCAGCTTGATAAAAAAGAAAAAGAGTTAGAAAATCTTCTAACAGCACGCAGAAAAAATTATAAGAAGAAGCTTTACCAAAAGAAAAGCAAAGATAAGGAACTAGCAAAATTAGTTAAGAAGGCTAAATCTTTGGAAGAATTAATGGTGAGTATCCAAAAAATCCCAACTAAAAAGACTTCTAAGGATCAAAAGAAAATAAAGGCTAATAAAAGCCCAAAACAATTAGCAAGATTTAATAAAGGTAAGTTCCAGGCACCCGTGCATGGTAAAATTAAAGCTAGATTTGGTCAAAAAGATTCATCTGGATTAAAAAGTAAAGGCATCACATATCTAGTTAATACAAAAGAAAGAGTATATTTACCATTTGATGGTACTGTTCGCTTTGCTGGACCTTTTCAAAAATACAAACAAATTATAATTGTTGAGCATAGTAATGGTTATCATAGCTTAATTGCAGGTTTAGGTAGGCTTGATATAAGAGTCGGGGATGATATTTCAGCAGGAGAACCAATTGGATTGGTGGATAGTAATAGACAAGCAAGTAATAAGCTTTATTATGAATTAAGACATAAAGGTAAAGCGGTAAATCCAATGCCGGTTACCATTTCGAAAAAACAACGGGGGTAATTAAGTAATCATGATTAAATCAACAAAAAATCTATTTTTAGGTGTTGCATTAGGTGCAATTTTGTCATTCTCAGTAATTGGAGTATCAGTTAATGCAAAAGATAGTAATAGCTCGGATACTTACAAACAATTAAATCTATTCGGTGATGTTTTTGAGCTTGTAAGATCAGAATATGTTGAAGAAGTTCCAGATGAAAAAATAATTGAAAACGCTCTAAATGGTATGCTTTCAAGTCTTGACCCACATTCAAGCTTTTTAAATATTAAAGATTACTCAGGTATGAAAGTCCAAACCCGAGGTAAATTTGGTGGTCTAGGTATCGAAGTTACAATGGAAAATGGCGTTGTAAAGGTTGTATCCCCTATTGATGACACACCAGCATTTAGAGCCGGTGTACAAGCTGGTGATTTAATCGTTCAAATAGATAATGAGCAAGTAATGGGTATGACATTATCTGATGCTGTTAAATTAATGCGTGGTAAAATTGGTACAGATATAAATGTAACAATTGTTAGAGAAGGTGAAGCAGAGCCTTTGGAAATTAAAATTACTAGAGCAGAGATCAAAATAAAATCTGTACGCCATAAGGCTGAAGGTGATATTGGATATATAAGAATTACAACATTTAACCAGCAAACTTCTCCAGGTCTTAAGAAAGCTTTCAAAGAGCTAAATAAAGAAATCGGCGAAGATAAAATAAGTGGATACGTGCTAGACCTTCGTAATAATCCAGGCGGGTTACTGAACCAAGCCGTTGCAGTATCAGATGCTTTCCTTGAAAAAGGCGAAATTGTATCAAGACGCGGACGTAATGGTGAAGATACTAAGCGTGACAATGCAACACCCGGTGATATGGCCAATGGCAAACCGGTTATTGTATTGTTAAATGGTGGATCTGCATCAGCATCTGAGATTGTTGCAGGAGCCCTACAAGATCATAAACGTGGTATTGTTTTGGGTACTCAATCATTTGGTAAAGGCTCTGTACAAACAGTTATGAACTTGAATGGTCATGGCGCAATTAGGCTAACTACTGCAAGATATTACACTCCATCTGGCCGTTCAATTCAGGGAAAAGGAATTACTCCAGATATTATTGTTGATAAAGTTGCAGTTTATGAAGCAAAGGATAATTCTGGATTTATTAAAGAAGCTGATTTAAAAGGATCCTTGGATAAAACAGAGGCAGATAAAAATAAGAAAAAGAAGAAATTCAAGAAAGAAGAAGATAAAGAAGTTACAGATTATCAATTAACTCGTGCTCTTGATCTTATCCGTGGAATTAAGCTTTTTAACCAAACTTTAAAGTAAAAACTTGCAATGAATATTAATAAGAAACAAATAATAACCGCCCTATTACTATATATATTAGTAATGGGGGGTATTATTTATTGGATATATTCAAGCCAAGAACAGCTACATCATAATAGGCTGGATAGATATCCATCAGTAGATGCCTTTATTCAAGCTGATATTGATACGGATGAAATGATTAAAAAGACTAATGAGATAATTAAAATATCAATATTGCTAAATGGTTTAGGTTTATCAGAGAAACTTAGCTTAAAAGCAATTGATGAATTACCTGCTGCAATTGATCTTGGCTTTTCAGTTTATACAACCAAGATTGATTATCTAAGCAGCAAAGCTCATGAAGATAATCATCAGACTATAATTTCTCTACCTATGGAACATAAAGAATTTCCAATCTATGATTCCGGTCCCCTATCATTACTTACTAAAAATAAAGATAGTAAAAACCTTCAGACATTAGAAGCCGTTAATAACAAGCTTAATGGCTCCATTGGAATGATAAATTTTATGGGTTCAAGCTTTTTGGAAAATGGAGAAAAAGTAAAACCTATTCTATCCAAAATACAAGAAATGGATTTATTATTTATTGAATTGCCAGTTACCGAACTATCCAAAGCATCAAAGCTTGCAAAAGAGCTGGAACTAAAATATCTATCTCCTGATTTATATATAGATAGTAATATTTCAAACGAGAATGATATAGATATCGCATTTAATAAATTGATAACTGAAAATAGAGATAAAGCCCATCTATTTATAATTATTGAAGCATTTCCAAACTCAATCTTCCATCTCCAAAAATGGCTTGATAAAAATGAGAAAGATAAGGTATTTGAACTTCTTTCCATCAAAGATTGGTTAAAAGATGAATGATAAACTATACCGTCCAAATGTCGGAATAGCTCTATTTAACCAAGAAAACAAGTTATTTTTAGGCAATAGAATAAGCACAAGTGAATATACTTGGCAGATGCCGCAAGGTGGCATTGATGAAAACGAAGATATTGAAACAGCCACATTTCGTGAATTACATGAAGAAACTGGTATAAAATCAGCTGAAATAATTAAGATCCATGAGGATTGGCTATATTACGATTTCCCAGATGGTCTTGCGGCGAGATTATTCAATAATAAATATATAGGTCAAAGACAAAAATGGGTCGCTTTGCGATTTAATGGTAATGATGATGAAATAAATCTAGATGCCCATGATCAACCTGAATTCCATCAATGGCAATGGGCTACTCCCGCCCAAGCAATTAATCTAATCGTTCCTTTTAAAAAAGAACTATATCAAGCGGCACTTGATAGCTTTAAAGATCATTATTGATATACAAAAAGATCTATAAACTGTTTTATAATTTAATAATATAAAGATGATTTCAGTACAGGTAATAAAAAGGGGCTGTAAATTAATTACAGCCCTTTTTTATTGTCTAAAAAATAATAAAGCTTAGTTAAGTGGTGACCAGGCGGGGTCAGAACCGTCAACTGGAGTTCTTATTCTTTTCTCATTATGACCAGTTAGATCGATCGTATATAAATTTGCCTGTCTCGAGTTACCTTTTGGTTTTTCTTTGAAATATCCAATTACTCTACCATTAGGAGCCCATGTTGGACCTTCTACGTGATATGCGTTTGTGATTAATCTCTCACCGCTACCATCTGGACGGATAACCCCGATATAGAATTTTCCTTTATACATTCTAGTAAAAGCAATCAAATCACCCCTTGGAGACCATACAGGGTTAGCGTATCTACCTTGACCGAATGTAATACGTCTAGAATTTGAGCCATTTGCATTCATAACATATAGCTGTTGTGAACCACCCCTATCCGATTCAAATACAATTTTCTTACCGTCTGGTGCATATGATGGGCTGGTTTCAATACTAGAATTTGATGTTAATCTATTTACTTTTCTTGTACTGATATTCATCGTGTAAATATCACTATTACCATTTTTAGACATGCTCATAATTACAGATTTACCATCTGGTGAGAATCTTGGAGAGAATGTCATACCCTTAAAATCACCTAATATTTGCTGACGCCCTGTGTCAATATCATATAAATAAACTCGTGGCTTATTTTTATAATAAGACATATAAGTTATTTTTTGTTGATTAGGAGAGAATCTTGGAGTTAAAACTAGCTCTTTACCAGCAGTTAGATATCTATGATTTTGACCATCCTGATCCATAATTGCCAATCTTTTTATACGTTTATTCGCAGGTCCTTTTTCAGAGATATAGACAATTCTTGTATCAAAATAACCCATTTCCCCTGTCATTCTTTTGTAAATTTCATCAGAAATTATATGAGCAATACGACGCCAGTTATCTGGTTTTGTATTATAAGACATACCGATTATTTGTTTTTCAGAGAATACATCCCAAAGCCTAAATTCAACTTTTGTTTTACCATCTCTTTGCTTCTTAACATCCCCTATTACCAATGCTTGCGAGTTAATTGCACGCCAATCAGAAAATACTGGACTAGATAAAAAATTGATCTTTTTTTGGATAAAAGATTCCGGATTTAAAGTTCTAAATAGGCCAGAATTATTTAGATTTGCGCTTATGACTGTTGCCATCTTCCTACCCAAAGCTTCTTCTGATGCATTTCCGCCAGAAAAATTAGTAACCGCAATCGGCATAGGCTCAACATAACCTTTTGTTACATCAATGCGAAGCTGAGCATTCGCATTATTGAATGTTACAAAACTTATCATTACAGCCATCATTAAAATTATTTTATTCATCATATCCTCTTATAATATTATATTTTAAAACATATCTCTTGGGTTAAAAGTTACTATGGTCGTTGACCAAAGACTATATTTACTATCTGGCAATTCGAAAGGAGAGCAATCTGGGTTTCTAACTGCTCTCATCGCACTATCTGCTATTGCTCTATAAAAACCATCACTATTATAACGCCTGTTATCAATTAAGCTAGCACTTCGCAAAGTTTTATCACGATTAATTTGCAAGCGTATTTCAATAACTGTGTTCTCAATATCCTTGGCACCGATCGGTACATTCCAACATCTCTCGAACTGTCTTCTAAAAGAATCTTCCTCGCTCATTGTTAATGTATCACCCAATCTTGCTTCCGCTCCAGTTTTAGTTGGAGTTATATTTTTAGGCTTCTTTTTAACAATCTCATCTTCCTCTGGATCGCTATCCATTAAGTTTTTTAATATTGATGAGAAATCTTCATCTTGTTTTTTATCTTTTTTATCAACTTTGATTACCGGCTGTTTTTTCTTTGGTCGCTTTTTAGGCGGCTTCATTGGCTTTGCAATCGCAACCACTGGTTTTTCACCGGAGCTTTTCTTGGCCTTCTTTGGCTTATTATCAAGTTTTGGTACAGAAGTTTTTACAGGCTCTTTCTTAACCACTTGTTTTTTCTTGGATTTATCAAATTCAGGAGTTTTGCTTTCTTTATCAATTTTTGCAAATTCGATAATTATTGCGGGTGGAGTTTTAACTGGCTTCTTAGCTAGAAAAGGCATAGATACGGTAACAGCAAGTATTACAAATAAATGCAACAGAAATGAATATGTTACTGCACTTGCACGTAAATCCATTTTATTTAACGCCGCTAACTGGTTCGGATATTAATGCAACTTTTGAAAATCCAGATGTATTAACCATGGCCATTACTTTCATAACTTCACCATATGATAAACCCGCATCCGCACGTACATAGATTAACTTACTTGCATCTTCTTTAGCAATCGCAGTTAATAAAACAGATAGTTTATCTTTTTTAACCAATTCAGACCCCACATAAATGCGAGCCCTTGAATCCATTATAATTTCAAGCGGTTTATTATCTTCAGTACTTAAAGACGCAGCTTCTGTCTTTGGCAATTCAATTTTAACACCCGCAGTTAATAAAGGTGCAGTTATCATGAATACCACCAATAAAACCAGCATAACATCAACAAATGGAGTTACATTAATTTCTGACATTGGGCGGTAGCCTCTTTTACCAGCACGAGATCTGCCTTGTAATTGCGCTCCCATATTATGCTGCCTTTTTCTGATCTAGGTGACGAGTTAAGATTGAGCTAAACTCTGATGAAAAACCATCTAATCTATCGCCAAATCTACTAAGATCTGTTGAGAATTTATTATAAGCAACCACTGCTGGAATAGCAGCAACTAGACCAAGGGCTGTTGCAAATAAAGCCTCTGCAATACCTGGTGCTACAACGGCTAGACTTGTATTTTGTGAACCTGCAATCGCAGAGAAACTATTCATGATGCCCCAAACAGTACCAAATAGACCAACGAAAGGAGCAGTTGATCCCAAAGTTGCCAAGAAAGTCATATAACGCTCTAACATACCAATCTCTTTATTAATTGTTGTTGCCATGGCCCGGTCAATTCTTTGGCGTAAACTTGCACTTAGATTTGATTTATCGTTTGAACCATCCATGGTTAGCTTCCATTCATTCATTCCTGCACAAAATGTTTTTGCCATTGGATCATTTGGATTACCCTTTACTCTCGTATATAGTTTTTCCAAAGATTCACCAGACCAAAACGAAGCTTCAAATTTATTCATTTTTCTGCTTAATAATTTTAGAGACATCCATTTATCAAAGATAATTCCCCAGCTCCAAATTGATGCAAGGAATAGGCTAATCATAACTGCTTTTACAATTATATCTGCTTGCAAAAACAATCCCCAAACAGACATATCAAGATGTGCCGCGCTAGTTCCTGCTAATTTTACTGCTTCTACTGTATTTTCCATTTTTTCTTCCTAAAAAATTAAATTTTAATTTTAATTTACTATAAAACTGAGCTAAATATTTCTAGTAATTTACTTGGCATTCTTGTGGCTCTTCCATTTTTATTTACGCATACTATACCAACATATACGCTAGATAAAAGTTCATCACCTCTTTTAATATCTTGTATCATTTCCATTCTTGCTCCTGATATAGATGCCATTCTTGTATCTATTATCAATAGATCGTCCAATTTTGCTGGTAAATGATATTCAATTGATAAGTTACGTACAGCAAATACATTGCCAGTATCCTCGATCATCTCTGAATGAGAAAACCCTTCCGCCCGCAAAAACTCGGTTCTCGCTCGTTCAGCAAAATGAAGGTAATTTGCGTGATATACAATACCTCCCGCATCTGTGTCTTCAAAATATACTCTATATTGAATGCTATGTTCTGTTGTCATTTTATTTAAGCTACTCTTTTATTAAATTATATTGTTCTATATCATTTTGAATTGGTTGCAAGCCCAAATAGCTATATCCAAATTTCGAGACCATTCTACCTCTTGGTGTACGTTGCACAAGCCCTTTTTGTAATAAATATGGCTCGATTACCTCTTCTATTACATCACGTTGTTCTGACAATGCTGCTGCCAAAGTTTCCACCCCAACTGGCCCACCACCATAATTATCAATAATGCATTTCATATAGCTTCGATCCATAGAATCCAATCCTTCTGAATCAATATCAAGTTTTATCAAGGCGTTATTTGCAATATCTTTATCAATTACATTAACATTATCAACCGATGCAAAATCACGTACGCGTCTAGTTAATCGCCCAGCAATTCTTGGTGTACCTCTTGAACGTTTTGCAATTTCAAAAGCACCATCTTCGGTAATATCCATTCCATGTATTCTGGCGCCACGTTTTACAATCTCTGCCAAGACTTCTGGTTCATAAAATTCCAATCTTAATGGGATTCCAAATCTTTCTCGTAATGGTGTGCTTATTAATCCTGATCTAGTAGTTGCTGCCACAAGCGTAAATTTAGGCAACTCAATTTTAACAGTTCTTGCCGCAGGGCCTTCGCCGATAATTAAATCCAACTCACCATCTTCCATTGCAGGATATAATATTTCTTCTACAGCTGGGTTCAATCTATGGATTTCATCGATGAATAAGACATCATTTTCTTCTAAATTAGTAAGGATCGCAGCGAGATCACCAGATTTTGCAATCACTGGTCCGGATGTTGATCTAAACCCTACTCCCATTTCTTTGGCAACTATCTGAGCCAAAGTGGTCTTACCCAAGCCCGGAGGCCCAAAGAATAAAACATGATCTAAGGCATCACCACGTTTTCTAGCCGCATCAATAAATACTTTCAGATTCTCACGTAGTTTTTCTTGTCCGATAAATTCTTTTAAACTTAATGGACGAATTGATTTATCTTGATCATCTCCAATAAGTTCATTAGGGGTTATTTCTCTGGCTAAGTTATCATCTTCCATCATCTTAAACGCTCAATTCCTTTAAAGATTTTTTAATTAAGCTTGATAAATCAATATCTTCTCCATTTTCTTTAACAATTTTTGACACAATTGAAAAAGCATCAGCTCTACCGTAACCAAGGTTAATTAAGGCAGATATTGCATCTGAATTAATATTATTATTAGCAACAACTTTATTAATCTCTGCATTTACAATAATGCTATCTGCACCAGAATCATTAGCTGACAAGAAATCGCCAGCTTTATCTTTTAGCTCTGTAATAATTCTAACTGCTAATTTGGGACCAACTCCATCGGCTTGTTTAATTGCGTTTTTATCGCCGGATGCAATTACCATTGGTAGCTTTTCTGGAGGTAGAATACTTAAAATTGATAATGCTACTCTTGCCCCCACTCCTTGAACTTTACAAAGGATTTGGAACCAGTCTTTTTCTTGGCTATCGGCAAAACCAAATAGACTCATATCATCTTCTCTTACCTGTAAGTGAGTTAGCAGAGATGTTGTATCACCCTTACTTCCAATTCGGCTTAGAGTTCTTGAAGATGCAGATAAAATATAACCCACACCATTTACATCTAAGATTATAGTATTTAAACCAATATTATCAATAACACCTGTTAATTTTGCAATCATATTGCTGCCTTTATTTTTAAAGATTTAATATTATTTCCACGGTGATTGGCATGACAAATTGCAATTGCCAGAGCATCCGCAGCATCTGCGTTTTTTGGATTTGAATCAGGCAAGATTGTTTTAACCATCATTAAAATCTGATTTTTATCAGCTCGCCCAGTTCCAACAACTGTCTTCTTTATTAAAGTGGCTGAATATTCGGCAACTTCTAAGCCTGCCAAAGCTGGTACAACTAAGCTTATTCCTCTGGCTGATCCTAATTTCAAAGAAGAAGTTGGATTTGCATTAACAAAAGTTTCTTCAACTGCTGCTTCTTTTATATCATATAAATCAATTATTTGGGTTAGTTCATTAAATAATTGCTTTAGACGTTCAGATAAAGAATCTTTTGGATTGGATGTAATAAAACCATTCGATATATGTTTATATTTATTACCAATTACATCAATAATTCCCCAACCCATTTTTTGTAATCCAGGGTCAATTCCAATTATTCGCATCTATTAACCTGCTAATCTTTCCAGAATGTCATCTGCGATTTCAAAATTGGCTGATACTTTTTGAACATCGTCATTATCTTCCAATGAATCAATTAATTGCAATAATGTTGTTGCATGTTTTTCATTTAATTCAATTGTATTTTTTGGCGCCCAAATTAATTCCGAATTGGCAGCTTCTTCATATTTTTTCTCTAATGCTTCTCTTACATTAAATAATTCATCAAATGCAGTTGTGATTTCAAAATTCTCATCAACTTCTTCAACATTTTCTGCCCCTGCTTCAACCGCAGCTTCGAACATATCATCCATCGATGCAACGGTATCTGGATATGTTATCAGCCCTATTCTATCAAACATAAAACTTACAGAATTGGCCTCTCCCATTGTTCCACCATTTTTTGAAAATGCAGTTCTTACTTCACCAGCTGTACGGTTTCTGTTATCAGTTAAAGCATCAACGATTACAGCAACCCCACCTGGGCCATAACCTTCATATCTAATCTCATCATATACTGTATCGGCATTTTCTTTACTACTATCCACAGCTCTTTTAATTCTATCATTCGGCATATTCGCAGCTCTAGCTGCAATAATAGCTCCACGTAATCTTGGATTCATATCAGGGTCAGGATTTCCTAATTTTGCAGCAACCATTATTTCACGGGCTAGTTTATTAAAAACCTTGGCTCTTTTTTTATCTTGAGCGCCTTTTCTATGCTGAATATTTTTAAATTTTGAATGTCCTGCCATTTTTCTTCTCCAAATATTAATAATTTATGGTTTATACTTATTTATAGCATGTTATTCTTTGTGAACAAAGAGTTGTAATAAATTATATTGGGGTAAATTAATAATCTATTTAATTTATTTTAGGATGAGAAATGGCGTATAAATTTGGAAATTTAAGGGTATTAGTAGTTGAAACAAGCAATATAATGTTCAACTTAACAAGATCTGTGTTACATCATTTCGGTGTAAAAGATATTGTATCCGCATTTAATATAGAAGAAGGTTATAAACATTATATGGAGTTTAAACCTGATATTATTATAATGGATTGGATGAATAATACTGCAGATGGAATAGAATTAACAAAGATGATCCGCCAAAGAGACGATAGCCATAATAGATATATACCAATTATAATGATGACTGGATTTAGCCATAAAAAATGTGTCGAAATTGCAAGAGATACAGGTGTGAATGAATTCGTTGTAAAGCCATTCACAGCAGCATCTTTATACGAAAAATTAGAAATGATAATTGAGAATCCAAGATTATTTGTAAAAAGTAAGAACTTCGTTGGACCAGATAGAAGGCGGAAAAGAGAAGGATTTACAGGTAATGATAAAAGAGGAGGAAGATCTGATAGAAGAGAAAGAAGAGAGGATTCTTAAAAAGAAAAGATTAATCTCTATGAATTTTAGCTTTCCCTTTTCACTCTAACCCTCATTTTTTAAAAGAATCTTTTTAATCTTTGCTTTATCTCTTTCAGCCTGAATTATATTTGCCTTGGTTGTTTCATGCGAGAATACAGTAAACTGATCATCTAATTTTGAACCATAGAATAAGAAACTTGCAATTGGATTATCTCCACCTGTTTTACATTCTATTCTTGCATCCAGTATTTTATGGCCTTTATGATTTGTTTTTATTAAGCCCAGATCAGAGTTTGACTTAGTATCACACTGATCTTTAACAATTTTTAAATATGTATCGACTTGTTCCATAAAGCTTTTATTTGAATTCCATTTTGATTTTTTTGCACCAGCAAAAACTTGGTCTTTATTCCATTTATATGCAATATTACCTGGATTCTTCATTGGCATTTTTTGTAATCCACCATCTGTTAAGATTTGAGCAGAGGTTAATATCTCTTTTAATTGATCATCAGTTTTAGATCTTTTATTAACTTGAACAGCATCAGTTTTATTATTGCTTACAGATTTATTTCTAGTTTTAGAACTCTCTGCCTTTTCTATCTTCTCTATTTTTTCTAGTCTTTTGCTATTAGCAACATGATCTAATATTTTAGGTGTAGATATTACTATATTACTAGCTGGCTCTGGTTCTATCGCTAGCTTAAAACTATCTTTTTTAATAAATTTAGACAGGTTTAGATTGGCAAAGATGCCTGGTTTTTCTATTTCATCACTTTCTTCTTTTAATGCAACCTCTTTAGGTGGAGATTCTTTAACTGGAATATTGGTATCTTGTGACTTCTGTAGAATATTATCTACATCATAGATCTCAATCGGTTTTTTGCTTGTGTTAGTTACTATCTCTACCTTAGCAACATCTTCTTCTTTAGGCTTAATATTATCTTTACCCTCAGTGACTATATCAACACCAGACTTATCTTTTTTTGAATTAAGCGGCTTATCAACCGATACCATCTTTTTCAAATCTTCTTTTGATATGGCTTTCTCTGGCTTTCTTTTGGTAAATCTTTGTTTGTTTTTATGAATTATTTTATCGCTTACCGATATACGATCTTTCAGATCTTGCTTCTTTTGATTAGTCTTCTTAATTGCTCTATCTATATTCTTTTTTTTTATCTCTTCTATCTTATCTTCGAATGCATTGCCTTGCGAGAGATTCTGTATTTTTTTGTCTTTTACTTTTATTGATTGCTTAAGCTGATTTATTTGCTTTTGCATTTCCAATTGTTTTTGATCAAAATTTTCTTGTAAAATTTGCTTCTGTAACTTGATGTCTTCCACTTGTGATTTTTCTATATAAGTTAAGCTCTTTTGTTTCTCTACTTCTGGAACATTACCATTGGAAGCTATATTATTATTTTTTAACTGATTAATATCTCTTTTTAATTTTTCTAATTCTTCTAGAACTAAGCTATTGCTTACTCCTGATGATAGATTAGTTACTGGCTTCTTTTTAACTAATGATTTATTCTTGCGCTTAATAATATTACCATGGCTTTTAACTTTTTGCATTGCATAAGCAGGATCAACTTGAAGTTCAGTCACACAATCATCTAAATCTAACAAAGCTTCTGAGCTTCCTTTTAATGAATATAACAGGTCTCTATTATTTGCATTGATCTTGAATTCTGACTTTTGGCTAACTGCATCATAAAAATGAAAGTCAAAACCCATCTGCATTATCATTACACGACTAGTCACTGCAACAGCAGTTATATTCCTAGTTACCCTTGGCGGTATAGAAAGAATTACTTTATATTCTTCACCTTTTTTCAATACTGGATTAACAAAATCAAGAGCAATAGAGTTACTTCCTTCTGCATCTCTGGCAAAAACAATTACTGTATTATTAGAGAATTTGTTCTTCATAGAGCAATAAGCGTCGCTAGGGTCATTTTCATTTATATATATAGGCCCGATAACCCATTCATTTAAAGCACTAGATATTGGCAACTGGCTAGAAGCCATCACAATATTAGTTTGAAAAAAAACTACTATAAACCCAATGATTAGAACTAAATTTCTCATGAAAAAATAACTACCCTTAACTAACTAAAAATTTTAAAGATATTATTTAGCAGATCTTTTTAATTTGTGATGTTTCATAACACCATCTAAGAAATCCATAGTATCATCTAGATCAGCATCATTAACAGGCGATGATTTCTTTGGAATATAATCATCAAATCTTTTTTCTTCTACTTTAACTTTTTCATGTGGCAATGGCTTATAATAACCACTACCTTGATTTATATCATCAGCAATAGGTAATACAATTTGTTTACCTTTGTTCAAATAGCCATCTACCCTTGAAACAATCCTACCAGGAGTTGGGATGGCATCATTTAAATTAACGCCTCTTCTAATTTCAACTGTCCTTGTTGGGATAGCTTCCATTGGTGAAGATAATCTAGCAAATTCATCTTCTACAAAAGCAGTTTCAGGTTTACTTACTTCTGCTACTTGTCCTACATATCTATCTTCTCTTCTAATAGTTACATTCTTTTCAGGGATATTATATATTTGAACAGGTTGAGTATTAATTTGCTCATCTTGGCTAATAATTAAGTTACCATCTTTAAGGCCACTATCATCCTGCATATCATCAAGCTTATAAATATCAGCGCCATTTGAATTTGGTATAACCATACTTGTATCGACCATTACATTTGGCTTTTGCACTTTAGCTATATTTTCCAAGACTGCTACTTTACCTATAGCAACCTCTTCTTTAACTTCTAATTTAGTCTCAACAGGCTCAGATATAATTGGTCTTTCTGGAGATATCATTGCCGGAATTGGTTCAGAAACCATTATCTCATCTGCGACAATTGACTTTGGAGCTGATACTATGTCTTCAACAATGTCATTTTTATTCAAACTATTACCAGAACGCCAAGCTTGATAAATACCATCATTTGATTTTAATGAACTATCGCTAGCTGCTACAACTGGTCTGCTTACTGCGGGAGCAGGTACAACTGGAGTAGTTAGAACAGGGATATCAGCAGTTAGAGCATTTGGGATAATAGGTTCATCCAAAATAACTGGCTTTGATGCCGTTTTCATTTCTTGAATTTTATTATCCAAGGCATTTTCTGGAACAGATACAACTACTGGCTTTGAAACAATAGTTTCTTTAGATATTTCTGGCTTAGACCATTCAATATCACTAGCAATTATTGGTTCAGTTTTTAATTCCACAGCTTCTAAATTTGGATTTGGTAGATCATAGACTGCTTCCGAAGCTGGTTTCTCTAATGCTTTTGACCCACTATAGTAAGAAGGACCAGAATAATCTTCAGATACTGAATTTCTCATTCTCTCAATTTTACTTTTTTCAATTTCTAACCATTCAGCTTGTTCTACATTTGCTTGTGATTGTCTTGATAAATCGGCTTGTTTTTGGCTAATCTCTCTTTGCATTACAGCAATCGGAACATT
>CALDHH010000157.1 GCA_937941575.1 uncultured Alphaproteobacteria bacterium
CCACGATCAATCGCCAGAGTATATTGGATAAGATCATTAGTACCCAAAGCAAAGAAATCGGATACTTGTGCCAAAGAATCAGAAGTTAAAGCAGCCGCTGGAATTTCAATCATTACTCCCAATTTTGGTAGCTCTCTTGGAATATCAAAACCTTCATTAGTCAGCTCCCCATGGGCTTTAACTAATATTTCTTTAGCTCTTGATACTTCATAGACGGTTGTAACCATTGGTAATAATATTCTAACATCACCAAAAATCGATGCTCTTAACATTGCCCTGAATTGAGTTTTTAAAATTTCTGGCTTTTTCAAAGATAGCCTTATTGCACGCAAGCCAAGGGCTGGATTATCTGGCTTTCCAATAAATTCACCCATTGATTCAACTAATTTATCGCCACCAACATCCAAAGTCCTGAAAGTAACATTTTTATATTCCATCTCTTTTACTATATTCGATAAGATTACAAATTGTTCTTCTTCATTGGGTAGAGTAGGTCTATTCATAAACATAAATTCAGTTCTGAATAAACCGATACCATCGGCACCTGATTTTTTAACTAAACCAATTTCTCGCTCAATCTCTAAATTAGCCCTAACTTTTATCTCAACACCATCACTGGTCTTTGGATTTTTTGGGCTTTGTTTAGTAAGTTCCTGCCTTTTGCTTTCTTGGTTTAGCAAGCGGTCTTGATATATTTTTAAACTATTTTCAGATGGATTAATTATAATCCGATCATTTTCACCATCAACGATAATCTCATCATTATTATTGGCAAAATCCATTAAACCCATAACGCCCAAGACCGCAGGTAGCCCTAAACTATTCGCCATTACCGCAGTATGACCAGCCGCCCCACCATGCACGGTTACAATTGCTCCAAATTTACTAGGATCCAATAAAGCAGTATCGGCAGGGGTGATTTCATTGGCTAAAACAATTCCATTTTGCGGTACTTCGTCTAATGATAAATACGGGATATTCATCATTGAGCGCAGGATTCTATTCCCAACTGATTCAATATCATCTATTCGGGCAGATAAATAAGCATCTTCCATTAATTTAAACTGAGTTGCTAAGGCTTTAATTTCTTCTTGCAAGGCAAATTCTGCATTTACCCCGGCATCAATTCTGGTAATAGTACTATTGATTAGCCTAGATTCCGATAACATTGCCAAATGAGCATCAATTAATAATTTCACTTCATCAGATGTTGTGCCAGGTAGGTTATTTGATTTTTCTCTTAGGATATTTAATTCAGCTTTCGCCCCATTAACTCCATCGGTTAGTTTTTCTTTTTCTAATCCAACTTCGGCTTGGCTATTTATTAGTCTTTGGGTTGCGATTGGTTTTTCAACTTGCACCAGATATGCTGTACCAATTGCAATATTATTTGATACACCAAAACCTGTTAATACAATTTCTTCCCTATCATTCCTCATCAAAGCCTCGATTTACCAGATCACTTAATGATTTAAGCGCTTCATCTGCTTTTATACCAGTTGAATATATGGTGATCTCAGTATGAATACTAGCACCCAACATTAATAATCCCATTATCGATGCACCATTAGCCGAATTATTATCTTTGGTCACGATAATCTCAGCATCAAATAATGCAACTTCTTTAACGAATTTTGCCGCAGCTCTTGCATGCAGACCACGTTTATTTACAATTAATACTGTATCTGATAATTCTTCACTCATATCAATTAACCAGCTTCGCCCAATAAAGCCGATGCGGCATTAATATATTTACGACCTGCATCTTGCCCACTTATCACGGCTTTTTTCAAAGGCTCGGTTTTACGCACAGCAGCCAGCTTTATTAACATTGGTAAATTTATTCCTGCTAATGCTTCAATATTTCTATCTTCTGTAATTGAAATCGCAAGATTTGATGGCGTACCACCAAACATATCGGTTAGGACAATAACCCCATCACCTTTTTCAGTCTTCTCCACAGATTTTAAAATCTCATCCCGTTTTTCTTCCATATCATCATCAGGAGCGATACATACAGTTGCGATTTGTTCTTGTGGACCAACCACATGTTCCATCGCGGCTAAGAACTCAATTGCCAATCTACCATGTGTTACGATTACTAAACCTATCATAATTATCCCCTTGCCTTTTTCATTTGTTTTTTTTCAGTTTCATCACAATCAATATTTAATTTATTCTCATTTTGTTTTAATGCCCAGAATTTTGAATCTCGGTGATTTATTCCGACACTATAACCTTTTGTATCGATCCATTTAAATAGCTCTTCTGCTGTAAAAACTGATCTATGCCTGCCTCCAGTACAACCGATTGCAATGGTTAGGTAGCTTTTGCCTTCTTTTAAATATCTCGGCAATAACGGCTCAACCAAAGATTGTAAATTCTCAAAGAATTTCGGGAAATCTGGATCGGAGGCTACTTTTTTAGCAACGGCTGGATCTTTACCAGTTAATGGACGTAATTTTTCATCATAATATGGATTTTCTAAAAACCTAACATCAAAGACTAAATCCGCTTCCCTTGGAACACCATTTCTAAACCCGAATGAAGTTACCATGATTAATAATCCATGACTGGCATCAAGGGCAAAATGACCGCTTATTATCGTTCTAAAATCATTTGAAGATAGCTCAGTCGTATCAAATACATGGCTTGAAAAATTCTTTAATTTCTCAGTCAAAATAATTTCTTTTCTAATTCCATCAATGATCGGGCGATCAATTGCCAATGGGTGCCTGCGTCTTGTTTCAGTATATCTTTTTTGTAAAATTGTCTCATTACAAGTTATCATTACCAATTCAACATCAAGATCCGGTCGATCAGATAATCTTTTATATGTATCAATTACATCATCAACATCAAAATCCCAAGTTCTGCAATCAACTCCAATTGCAATTGGGCGGTCAATTCCTTGTTCATCATTAATCAAGTTTTCAATCATTGATATTGGTAGATTATCAATCGCGGTATAGCCCAAATCTTCCAAATTCCGAAGGGCACTCGACATACCAGCTCCCGATAATCCAGTAATCAGCAATAATTTTCTTATTTTCCCCATCGAAACGCCCCAGATTCTTAATTATTTAGATTAATAATTAACAAGTGTAGGCAATGAATAGTTTTTATTCAATTAATATTTCTGAGTTATTTACAATTTCTAGTATTTTTAAAACTTTGATCGGGGCTGAGATTTCAAACGGGTAGAGTTTATATTTTCTAATCTTTAAATTATTATATTCTACCTCTGGCATTCTTTCTAATTTATCTAAACTATCTACTAGTTCAATAACCAGCTTAAGCTCTATCTTTTCAATAAATTCAGATCTTAAAATTCCGATATTTCTAACCTCTATCAATCCTTTGATATTATCAGCTGGGTATAGATTATTATCTTTATCAATTTGGATGTAATCATCGCCAATCAGAACAGCACCTTTATCAATCAATCTAAGCGCTAAATCTGATTTACCAGAACCTGAATCACCTAAAATTAATATCCCATCATTATTATATGAAATTGCGGTTGCATGGATTTGTTTCATTTTCCTAATATCTCGCCTATCAGATATAATGACCCTGTTACCAATATTTTTCTATGTTCTTTATTATCAAATTCTAAAGTTAAATTCTTTAATGCAGTTTCAACATCATATGCTTTGGTAATATTATCAACTCCAATCTCACTTAAATGCATTGCAAGATCATCAGTTTTTAAAGAATTTGCTCTTTCCTTGAACTCTATTAACTGGATGCTATCAAGCAAAGGTTTTAGATGTTTAAATATTTTAACCAAACCACTTTCTTTTTTAACCCCAAGCACCATTGAAAATTTAGAGGTTTTTTGCCATTTGATAATCTGTTTGGCAATGACCTCCGCCCCAGAATCATTATGCATGCCATCAATATATAAATCCCAATTATCTGGAATAAGTTTATTTAATCTGTGACCTTCTAATTGTTGTAATCTACCTTGCCAAATTACTTTTTTCAAAGCGGCTGCAAGTTTATCTCTATTAATATCAATTAATTGTTCTAAACCTGCAATTGCCAAACTTGCATTATATATCTGAAAATCACCAAGTAGATTTGGCATCGGCAATTCCATTTTATCCATCGCTTTATAAACAAAACCATTTTCCAACAATTCCGCCATATATGATTCATTATAAATAAATATCGGAGCTTGTTTATCAAAAGCCTCTTGTTTAAATATTTCTATAATATCACTATATTTTTGCTCACCAATTACCACCGGGCAATTATATTTTATAATCCCAGCTTTCTCCTTGGCAATTTTATTTATATCATTCCCAAGGCTCTCGACATGATCGTAGGATATTTTTGAGATTAATGATAAAGCCACATTTTCTAAGATATTTGTAGCATCTCTTCTCCCACCCATACCAGTCTCTAATAATAAGAAATCCGCTTTATTTTCTGAAAAAGCAGTAAAAGATACGGCCATAATAAATTCAAAATAAGTAATATCAGCATCACCATTAACCTTGGCAATTCTATCGATCAAGCCAATTAAATAATCATCTGCAATCTCTAAATTATCTAAGATAATTCTCTCATTAAAGCGAACTAAATGCGGGGAGGTGAATTTATGGGTTTTATAACCATGTTCATTTAATATGGCCTGAGCTATTGCCAGAACCGATCCCTTACCATTCGTGCCCGCAACATGGATTACTTTTGGTAACTGCAATTCTGGATTGCCCAATTTATGCATTAAGCTTTTTAACCTATCTAAAGATAAGTCAATAAAGCTTGGATAGGCTTCTTTTAATTCATCAAGCTTGTTTTGCAGTTTCTGGCTGGTCATTTTTATCAATATCTGCCTTATTCGGTACCATTAATAAATCTAGTATTTTCCCAACTTCTGCTGCCATATCTTGACGATGAACAACCATATCAACCATTCCATGATCTAGCAAATATTCTGCTGTTTGGAAATCTGCTGGTAATTTTTCACGAATTGTCTCTTCGATAACTCTTCGACCAGCAAAACCAATCATTGCTTTTGGTTCAGCAATATGAATATCACCAACCATCGCAAACGAAGCGCTAACTCCACCAGTTGTCGGATAGGTTAATAATACAATATATGGAAGACCTGCATCTTTTACCATTTCAACTGCCACGATTGATCTTGGCATTTGCATTAATGATATTGTGCTTTCTTGCATTCTTGCTCCACCTGATGCAGGGATCACCATGAATGGGCATTTTTTCTCAACCGCAAGTTCAGCACCTTTTACAATACCATCACCAACTGCTTTACCCATTGATCCACCCATGAATTTGAAATCAAAGGCAGAAATTACAATATCATTTCCCTTGATTTTACCATAGGCCACAACAATCGCATCATCACGTTTTGTTTTTGATCTAGCATCTTTTAAACGATCGCTATATTTTTTAACATCTTTAAATTTAAGCGGATCATCATTATTTTTCGCAAGCTCAATTACTTCATATTTAGCATCATCAAACATGCTATCTAAACGTTCCATCACACCAATCATCATATGATGACCACAATGGTGACAAACATTTAAGTTTTTCTGAAATTCACGGTGAAATAACATAGAATCACAACCAAGACATTTATCCCACATATTATCTGGGATTTCCTTTTGTAATACTAATGCTCTTATCTTTGGGCGAACGTAATTTGTAATCCAGCTCATTTTATAACCTTATATAATTTAATCTTCTATATCTATTTAACAAAAATAATCGGATTAGTCATCACTTTTCTATTAACTACCCGAAACAAAAGCTCTTGGCGCTGGATCAATTACTTTTAATCCATTTGGTCTAACTTCTAATACAGCTAATCCACGCTCTACCATTCCATCTGGGCGGAAGCGGAATATTCCATCTATGCCTGAGAAACCACGTATATTCGTTATATTCCTTGGATTATATGGCTGACCATTGCCGCCTGCTAATATCGCAGCTAGAGCAGTTGCATCATAAGATAGGCTAGCCAATCTTACAGGTGCTGCATCATAATTCTTTTTATAACGACGCTCAAAATCACGTCTTAATGTTGGATCCGGAGCTGCAAACCAAGCACCATGTAAGCCAGATTCTTTCGCTAGACTTGGATCTTCCCAAAGACCTGTACCCAGAAGCTTGATTGATTTTTTTCTATTCATATCATAATAGCTCATATAGCTTGAAACCGATTTTAAATCAGCACCACCCATTGGCATCATTAACGCATTAACATTATTTGGATTGCTTATAACGTAATCTTTTACCAAATTATGCATGTTTTTCTGCATTGGTGAGAAATAACGGCTATCCGCAATCACTTCGCCATGACGACGCAAGTTACCAGATAATGTTCTAATTACGACATCACTATATTCATTCTTTGGAGCTAGAACTCCATATCTATTATAACCTTTTGATCTTGAATAATTAGCCACTCGCTCTACCTGAGCAAATGGTAAGAAGCCCATCACATAAGTATTTCTACCTGCTAATGTCCAATCAGTTGTAAATGCAATAATCGGTATTCCAGATGGTTGTACAACTGGCTTAATTGCTTTTAAATTTCCTGAGAATATTGGTCCAATAATTAAATCAACCTTTTGTCCGATTGCTTTTGTTGCAGCAGAGATAGCACCAGATGTATTACCCTTTGTATCAATTGGAATTAAGTTAAAATTCTTAGCCCCAATATCAAAGATTGCCATTTGTGATGATTGTAACATTGATTGACCCAATGCTTGGTGCCTACCTGATAATGGTAATAATATTGCAACAGATACTTTCTTTTTATTTAATACCTGACCAACCGGCACATTTTTCTGCTGATTTTTATAATGCCCCGTTTGATTTGGAGACATTGAGAATATGCCTCTATTTTCTCTATCCAATGTTTGTTGTTCAAGCTCGCTCATCGCTTGACGCCCTTGTTTTGGCGTTCTCCAATCCATATTCGGTTGATCAGATTGTTGTTTTGATTCTACTTGTTTAGAGGTTTCAGTTAATACCCATGGACTATTATATGGATTGCCTTGTGTATTAGAATATCCACCTGTACAACCAGATAAGCTTACAGCTAATAATATTGCTAAAAAAATAATCTTTAATTTTAATAAATTTGGGTATAATGATTTCACTTTATATTCTCCTTCTAAGGAATCTTTGATGATAGAAAATGTTATAACAAAAAAAGATATGAAATTACAAGGTTTATATCTTGTATCCACACCAATTGGTAATTTAAAGGATATTACCATGCGTGCTATTGAGACCTTGCAAAATGCAGATTTCATTGCTTGTGAAGATTCGAGAGTTACTGGCAAATTGAAAAAAGCCTATAACATCGACACCAAACTTATCAAATATAATGATCATAGTACTGATGAAGCGAGAGCTAATCTAATTAATATCTTAAATTCTGGCAAATCGATTGCTTTGGTATCTGATGCTGGCACGCCTTTGATTTCTGACCCCGGCTATAAACTAGTTAATAATTGTTATGAGAATAATATAAAAGTAAATGCGATCCCTGGAGTATCAGCATCCATTATGGCTTTTACCTTATCAGGCTTACCGATGGATAATTTCTTTTTCTCTGGCTTTTTACCAAGCAAGGAACATGCAAGAATTAAGAAGTTAAATGATATTAAAAATATCGAAGCCACGATTGGAATTTATGAAAGTGCCAAAAGGCTGACATCTAGCTTGAAAAACATCTATCAAATATTGGGGGATAGAAATATCGCAGTTGTTAGAGAGCTCACCAAAAAATTCGAAGAAGTAAAGAGAGGGAAAATATCCGAGTTAATCAGCCATTACGAAGAAGCTGGTAACCCAAAGGGAGAAATTGTAATTGTAATTGAAGGATATAATGCGACATCCGATAATTTATCTATCGAGCAAATTGAATCCGAATTAAAAGAATTAATCTTCACCAATAAGATGAAGACAAAAGATGCGGTTAAGCATTTGGAGAATGTTACAGCTTTAAATAAGAAAGAATTATACAATATTGCAATAAAGATAAAAGAAAATGGTTAGTAATCATAAATCTGGCCTAATCGCAGAGCGTATCGCCATTTGGTTTTTAAGGCTTAAAGGATATCGGGTTTTAGAGCATCGCTACAAAACAAAACTAGGCGAGATTGATATTATTGCGGCAAAAAATAAAACAATCCATTTTATTGAAGTTAAGAGAAGACCTGATGAATTAACTGCCCTAGAAGCGGTTAATTTAAAATCCCAAAAGCGCATTCAAAAAACTGCTGAATTATTTTTAATAAAAAATAAAAAATTTACTAATAAAAATATTTATTTTGATGTTATTATAATATTACCAAAAAAAATTGCTGGCATAAATATAGGTTTGATACCGAAACATATTATTAATGCATGGCAAATATAAAAATAATTAATTAATCATCGAGGCAATAAACCATGTTTAAAAATATCAAATATTTAATAATCATATCATCCGCTTTAATCTTATCTGGCTGTACAGGGCTTGCAATTGGTGCTGGAGCAGGATTAGGATTAGCAGCTGCGCAAGAAGGCGGCATAAAATCAGTTACCAATGATGTGGCCATTCGGGCTCAGATTGCCGATAACTGGTTAAGGCATGATTTAAAAATGTTTAGTAAAGTTGACATGACTGTTAAAGAAGGTCGAGTTTTATTAACCGGAGTTGTTGATCAACCTGAATTTAGAATTGATGCGGTAAGACTTGCTTGGCAAGCAAAGGGCGTTACCCAAGTAATCAATGAAATTAATATTGCCGATCAAAAAACAATCGTCAAAGGTACTACCAGCGTTGTCAAAGATGGTTGGATTACTACTAATCTAAAGACCAGAATGGCCATTGATCGCTCAATCCAATCATTAAATTTCAGCATCGATACTGTTAATAATACAGTTTATCTAATGGGCGTTGCCCAAGATGAAGGCGAGAGAGATCGTGTAATTGATAAAGCCCGCAATACTAAATATGTAGCAAATGTAATAAGCTATATCAGGTTACGTGGGGAAACTCCTTTAAGTTTACAAACAACGGATATTAACTGGAAATAATGCCTATCGGGAATTTTAAAAATAACAAAGAAATCCTGCAATATTTAGACGATATTGGAGATATTAAAGATGAAGATATTAATATTTTTAAATCTGCACTGGCGTTTTCTTGTATCTCAAACCCCGGAATATCCGCCGATAAATATTTAAACCATATGGATAAGATCTTTGATCAGCTGGATAAATATTGGAAACAGAATATCGGTGGCGGTTTAACCCAAAAGATTGAAGCAATTAATCACATTATATATAATGAGTTCCATTATTCCGGTGATAAAGATAATTATGATGATTTACAAAATTTGAGCATCGCCAAAGTAATCGACCGCAGATTAGGAATTCCAATATCACTTGGAATTATTTATATCTCAATTGGCTTAAAATTTGGACTAGATATAAAAGGACTTAATTTTCCAGGGCATTTCTTAATTAGAGCATCCGAGAAGAGCGAACGAATAATAATTGACCCGTTTAGGCATGGAGCAATTTTAAACGCTCCTGATCTAAGGGCGATATTAAAATCAATCCTTGGTGAGAATGCTGAATTATCGCATGAATTTCATGAAACTGTATCAAATAGAGAAATTCTAATCCGCCTACAAAATAATTTAAAATCTAGATTAATTACTTCTGAGGATTACGCCCAAGCTATTAAAATAACTGAGCTTATGTGTTTAATCGACAAACAAGAATATCGTCTATTCCTTGATCTTGGCGTGTTAAATGTAAAAATTGGCAAGAAGGACATGGCGATTAATTATCTAAATAAATATATATCAGCCACCAATAACGAACATGAAAAAATAGAAGCTCAAATGATTATCGATCAAATAGAATAATAAATTTGTAACCAATCGAGCATTACAGCAGAATTACATTACACAATATAAAATATTTTAGAGGATGAAATAATGAAATCGATACAATATCTAGCCTTAAGTATATTCCTAATCATATCAACAAGTGCCTATGCTGCACCGAAATCTGATCTTTGGGATAAATGGAAAAAATATGATAGAAAATCTGAAGCCGTTATTGATTTTTCAAAATTTGATAATTTTTTACAAGAATATGTGGTAACTGGCAGTTCAGATAAAATAAACAAAGTAAAATATGATAAAGTAAGTGATAAAGACCGTCAGAGTTTGAAAACTTTCTTAGATGAAATGCAAGCAGTGAAAGTATCCACATTAAATAAGAATATGCAGATGGTTTATTGGATAAATCTTTATAATGCCACAACCATCAATGTTATCCTTGATAATATGCCGATTAAATCAATCCGTGATATCGGGCTATTCGGTAAAGGGCCTTGGGATAAAGATCTCCTTGTTATTGAGGGCGAGGGTGTAACTTTGAATGATATTGAACACCGTATCTTGCGTCCAATTTGGCGTGATAATAGATTGCATTATGTTTTAAACTGCGCATCTCTTGGCTGCCCGAACATACAAGATAAAGCTTTCAAAGCCGATACGATCGAAAAAGACCTAAGCAGTGCAGCTGCTGAATTCATCGTTCCAAATCGTGCATTTGGAATTATCCAAAATAGCTTTCCAGGTAAACCACGTGAAAGCTTACATCTATCATCATTATATAAATGGTATAAGTCTGATTTTGGCTTTAGAAATGAGCATGTAATTAAATCAATTAGCGGTTATATGGATGATGAATATTACAATAAAATAAAAGACTTCGACGAAGTTGACAGCCACTTCTATGATTGGGGTTTAAACATTCAGTAGAACTATCTAATTTTATTCATTTTTTCTATTGCTTAATAAAAAAAACTTTGCAATTATTAGTTAACAAAAAATTAATAATAATAAAAGTCGAAGCGATAATATAAGGAAATACAATAAAATGGATAGAAATCCACTATATAAAAAGTCAAGATGGGCAAGAAAACTTGACCAATTGAAATCAGAATTAGGCGTTCACCAAGGATATTCGCAAGATGATCTTGATGAATCTTTATTTCAAGCAGTACAAGAAAATAATAATTGGGCAATTCGTGAAATGAATGATTTGGGTGCTAATCCAAATATGTTCTTAAAGCCAAAATTCGGTAAAACAATCTGTAGCCTTCTGCATATAGCAGTAATAAAATCTGATATTAATACCATCGGCACTTTATTAAAAATTGGTGCCAATCCAAGAACTTTGGATAGTAATGGTTTAATCGCAAAAGATTACGGAATTTTAAAGAAAAGACCTGGTCGCATTCTAACCATGCTAACAAAATGGGAACAAAAAGACATGCTGGCGGTTAATGATGATAGAAGAGCTAGCAATATAATTGAAATCAATAGCTCACCATTCTCAATGAAGCCTTAAATTATAATCAATGCTAAATACTTATAATTAAGTACGCTTATCTTTATTTACCACAATATGGGTATTTTTTATCGCCATATTGTACTCGCTTCCAAGTCTCGGTTTTCTTATACCAAGATAGGAATCTTGATTTTGGCGTGCCCTTAACTATGGCAGTATTATTATCCGTCTGATTTATATCCATCTTTAATCGCATATTCAAACCAGGGACATATAAATTCCCCTGCCATCTATTCTCACCATTGCCAGTAACTGACATATTAGGCTTATAATCGCATAGGGTTCGAACATCTGCCTTGGATATATTGGTCTTATTTTTGGCATCTTTGCCATACCATCTATAAATATTCTTATCTTTATCATTCAGCCAGTATATTTTACTGCAATATTCATCCTGTTTACATTTAGTGATTTCAACGACTGTATCTAAATACTGAGTTTTCCAAAGGCCCGATGGATCAAATTTATCTTTACTAGCCCCATCAGCGGCTAGATTAGAGCTAGCTACTAAAAAAAACATCAATGACAGGCCAATCATTTTCTTTTTCATGATATTATTTACCAATATTAATCCAGCTCTAATTCTAAACTACTACCATCATCCATATCAAAGACAATATCTAAACAAATATTGAACTCAGTAATATCAATCTTCTTCTTACCAGCTCTTGGTAATGGGATCGATCTATCAATACAATATTTAATTAAGGCAGAACTTACGAATTCTGATGATAGGCTAAAATATTTATGCTCAAAAGTATCTTCATTAAAGAAAGTGACGATTATCGCCTTTGGATCGTCATTTAGATTATATTCTTTTGATAACTCATTTGTTTGAAATTTTTGCGTGTGTATCTCATTATCAATACCACCTGCAATTTTAGCCTTGGTAATTTTTCCTTTTGGAAACTTAACTCCATATTCTGGGGCTTGATTCACTAGAGCTTCTGACAACTCTGAATAATAAAAAACTAATCTTCTAATTTCACTTGGCATCTTTAAATATCCCTAAAAACTTGTAATTCTTACTTTAATTGATTTGATGATATAACTTATCAGTATAAATCTCAATATTAAATCTTTCTTAATTAGATAGATTTTGTTAACCTTTTTGTGGCAAGGTTCAATTGTGGGAAGATATATAAACAGAATCAATGATAATAAAAAGAGATTTAAACAAATGATATGGAATAGAAATACTAAATCAGATAAAAAGGGAAGCGATAAGCCCGATGATATAGTTGAATCTAAATCGGCCCCTGAAGATATAATTGAAAAAGAAATTATTCCAAAACAAGAAAACAAAGATCTTGAAATGGATATGAGCCCAGATACCAATATAGAAGAAGAAACAAAAAATTCAGATCTTCAATTAGAAATTGAACCAGAACTAGAAGTTGAATCAGCAAAAGAAGATGGCCTAGAGCTATCTTTGGAGATGGAAGAAGAAGTTAAAGAAGAAAAACTAGCTGATGATGGTTTAAGTCTTGAGCTGGAGATGGATTCAGAAGATAAAACCGATAAAATAGACAATCCAGAAATAAAAGAAGACAATGATGGGCTTTCTTTGGAAATCGAAGAAGAAAATGAAGATAAGCCAGAAGATAAACCCGTTATAAACAGCAAAGAAGCTGAAAAAGAAAAAATAAAAGAAGAAAAGAAACAAGAAAAAATTCATGCAACACCACAAAGAATTGGTGATTTCTTAATAAGTAACGACCATATAACCGAAGATCAGTTAATGGTGGCATTACATGAGAAAAAAACATCTGATAAATTATTGGGTGAGATCATCGTTGATCTTGGATTTATAACGCCTGCAGTATTATCACAGTTTTTATCTGTATCAACTGGTTACGAAGAGTTTAAAGTATCCAATGCAATGTATGATCCAGATGCATTATCAATTGTACCAAAAAACGACTGTATTAAATATCAAATATTGCCAATATCATTAAGCGAAAAAGCAATCGTTGTTGCATTCGCCGATCCGTATGACATTGTTGCCAAAGATAAATTGAGACAATTAGTTCCAAGGGAACTAGAGATTGTAATTCAAGTATGTACACCAACAATATTAAACGAAGCTGTTGACCAAGCCTATGGTTACGCAAGTTCGATTGATGATATTTTAAATGAGCTTGCTGGTGGTGATGTTGATTTAGATGCCGATACAATGACTGGTGATGGATCATATAGTCACCCGATTGTTAGATTAGTTAACGCACTTGTATTTGATGGTGTGAAAATGGATGCTTCCGATATTCACTTTGAACCGGAAGAAAACTTTGCCAGAATAAGATACCGTATTGACGGAATGTTGCATGAAAAACAAACAATTCACGGTGAATATTGGAGTGGTATAGCTCAGAGATTAAAAATTATGTCGGGTATGAATATTGCCGATAAAATGTTACCTCAGGATGGTAGATTCTACTTAAATGTTGGTGGTAAAGAAGCCGATTTCCGTGTGTCAACATTACCGACAGTACATGGTGAGAATATTGTATTGCGTATTTTGGATCAGAGTAAGGGTATTATGCCGATGGCTGCCCTTGGGTTTAACGATCACAATATGGGATTAATTAATAAATCAAACGCAACGCCAGAGGGTATTATTATTGTAACTGGACCAACGGGTTCTGGTAAAACAACATCTTTATATTCAATGTTAAATGACATTAGTAGTATTGATGTAAATATCCAAACGCTAGAAGATCCGGTGGAATACGCGCTACCTCTAATTCGCCAAACCCATGTAAAAGAATCAACTGGGATGACCTTTGCCCACGGTATTAAAGCCCTGCTACGTCAAGATCCAGACATTATATTTATTGGTGAGGTTCGTGACCAAGTAACCGCAGAACAGGCATTAAAAGCCGCGATGACAGGGCACAGAGTTTATACAACCTTGCACACAAATGATAGTTTCGGTGCCATTCCAAGATTGCTAGATTTAGGTCTAAAACCAGGTATGTTAGCGGGATCGATTATATCAGTATTCGCACAGCGTCTAGCCAGAAGACTTTGTTCATGTAAAAAATTGGCACCCGCAACGCCAGAAGAATGTAAATTATTAGATGTTGATCCAGAAAATCCACCAGAAATTTATCACGGAGTTGGTTGTGATAAATGTATGCAGACGGGTTACAAAGGAAGAACGGCTGTAATTGAAATTCTATTTATGAATGATGATTTGAATTATCAGATTGAAAAAGGCGCCAATAAAGCCGAGCTACGTGAAGTTGCAGAAAAACATGGCTTTAAATCAATGTTGGATGATGGAGTTGAAAAAGTTTTAACTGGAGTTACATCATTAAGCGCCCTGCAAAAAATCGTTAGTTTCACAGATAGAATGTAATTATTTGAAAAAATATTGTATAATGATATTATCAAGTTATCGATTATATTTTTAAGGGAAATTACAATGAAAAAAACGATATCAATATTCGCATTAACGGCATTTATAATATTTAATCCTGTGTTTTCACTTGCTGATACTGACTTCAAACGTCCAGTTACAAATGATTATATATTGGAGCAAGCCAAAGAAAAAGCTGCGAAAAAAGCATTATTGGATAAAGCAGAAAATCAAAAAAACATTGACCCTTGTGAATCGATATTAAATCCAGAATTATATAATACTTGTGTTGAAAATCAGAAATTATACGGTGTCGATATTCGAGCTAAACAAGAAGAAGACGATGCGAAAACTAGGAAAAGAATAGATAAAGGTAAGTTACCTAAAAAATCGACAATATCTGAAATAAAAAATCCGGATGAGCCAAAAGAGAAAGTCTATTCCCTAAGAGAAATCCTTGGTCAATCAAAAGGTGCCAATGCAGAAGAAGTTACTATCGATAAACTTCGAAAAGAGCTTTGGGAAGTAAAGACTGAAGGCATTCCAGAAGATCAGAAAAAAACAGTCCCATTAATTGACTTAGAATAAGATTATTTTAAGAGCCAAGCCTAGGATGTTTATAGCTTAGGCTTTTCGGGTAATATTTATTATTTAAATACTTCATTCCTTCGATATATAACTCCACCCTTTTTCTGGCTAGTGGTTCTAGTTTTTGATGAGCCATTTTATTAATCACCAATATATCAGAATTAATTAATCTTTCAGCCGCATCATTTGCTTTTTTAATGTCTTCTATGCTCGGTATTGGACGATTATTTAATCTAGCTTCCAAATATAGCGCCACATCATGAGATTTACCATCAACAAGCCAAGCATTTTCTCCATTAAAGCTAGTCGCCCTAAATGCCATTACGAAATCAGCAATTCTACTATCTGGTTTAATTGATTCCAAAGCTTTAATCGCGCGATAATCAGCATCAGCCTCTGAAAAAGGAGTGCCAAGTTTCAAATTATCTGGATGGCAATGGGCAAATTCATGGAACATAACATATAGTTCTAACTCTTCTGCCGATATCTGGATATTATTAATATCCGTCCCATTTAATCTTGTATAGGCACTAACTTCATGTTTCTCAAGATTAAGCCCCATATCACCAATTTCTAATGTATTGCAAGAATTCAGACCAATTGAATTTATCGTCGCATATGCATTATAATGATGCAAAACTTTATTATAATGATCCAGAGTATTAGGGAGAAAAGGCACGTCTAATATTGAATGTGCCATTCCAATAAAATTGCGTTCTCTTACATGTGGTACTACGCCACCTGATAATTCCAAGGCGATATTTCCATCAACCCCACGCTCTTCCAAATATTCTTGTCCTGTTTTAAAAAAAGTGCCAGTCAAAGGCTGTGCCACCATAACAAAAGCTGCCGCCAAAGCCGTTCTCTTAAAACCAAAGAAAAAACTTTTCTTACTTTCAAAATTATCTGGCAGGGGCCAAATAAACACCCATGCCGCAGAGATAGTCTTATCCAATAAAAACTTAGCCCCTTTAAAAGGCATAGAGATCGCATTAAAAAGTTTTGATACTTCTTTTTTATCTGTTGTTTTATCTGGGATGTTTTTAATCTCATTCATATCGGTATATTATATTTTCTATCTCAATTAATCAAGATGCTGGTTTTTGGGCTTTTGATCTGGCTTTTTGTCGCTCCTCTATTTGAGGCATATGTTCAATATATTCTGCATATTCTTTTTTTGAATATATATAAACCATTGAATTAATAGCTAAATGTACCCTACGTAGAGCCAATAAATCACCTCTGTTTTCAATAGTTCTTTCGAAATAGCTAAATTCTTTTCCTCTATCAAAAATTTCTTTACCGTAGAGTTCCTCTATCTTTTTATCATTTCTAGCTCTATCATTAGCCTTTATAATTTCTGCCATAGTCGGGACATCTCTGCCATTTAATTTAGCATCCAGAAACAAAGAAAAATCATATAATCCTTTTGGACTAAAGCTACCACTTAATGCCAATATATAATCTGCTATATTACTGTCTGGAAAAACTTGTTCAACTGCTATTATCGCTGCATACTCAGCTTCTGCTTCCACTAACATTTTTACTTCTCTATTAAAAAACCTTCCAGACAACATATTTTTCTCATTACAGTGAGCGAACTCGTGGAACACAGTTTTTAATATAGATTCTTTTCCAGATATTCTAGATTCTTTTTCACTATCTAAACGTTTAGCAGTTGCATATAAACGAGATGACAAAGAGATATTACAAGAGTTTAAACCTATATAATTACTACTAGCATCTCCTAAATGTCCCCCCTTCCCATTTAAGTCTTTATAAGCAAGATACATAATCGGAATAATAGGGATGTCTAATATCCGGTGTGCTTTACCAATAAAATCTGCATCTCTTATATGTGGGGTTACCCCACCCGTTATCTCGCTAACTATATCTGGTTTTATTCCTTGCTCTTCAAGATATTCTTGACCTGTTTTAAAAAAAGTTCCAGTTATTGGTTGAGCAACATACATAAAAGCTATAAAAAGGGCAGACTTTTTAGGGTTAAGAGGAATGAATAATAGCTTTGATGCGATATTTAGAATATTTCTTAAGCCAAATTTATTAGCCTTTTTTTCCAATTTAATTTCTGCCTCTTGCATAACCCTAATTCTTCCCTATATTTAAGAATTAAACATAACCCCTAATTACAAATATGTCAAGAATTAAATTAATTACTAGCATTATAAATTAAATTGATATAAGCTTTATTTATTCTACCTTATATGATTGGTCAATTGCCGATCTGTGCTGGGGCTTAAAAATCCTGCACATGGGGTTTTTATATTGTTTAATTGATGAAGGAACAAACAAATGGGACATCCATTAATGCCAAAAGCAACAGCCGTGTGGCTTGTTGATAATACAGTTTTAACATTCGACCAGATTTCAGTATTTTGTGGCCTGCACCCATTAGAAGTGCAAGCAATCGCAGATGGTGAGAATGGCGCGAATATAATTGGATCAAATCCAGTTCAAAACAAAGAGCTTACCAAAGCAGAGATCGAAGCTTGTGAAGCAGATTCAAACAGACATTTAAAAATGTTAGTTAATAACCTGCCAAAGCCAAAATCAAGAGCAAAAGGCCCTAAATATACTCCAGTATCAAAACGTGGTGATAAGCCAGATGCAATTGCATTCTTGATTAAAAATCACCCTGAGCTATCTGATCCACAGATCGTGCGTTTAATTGGTACTACTAAAAATACTATTAATAATATCAAGGGTAGAACTCATTCAAACATGACTAATATCACACCAAAAGATCCAGTAACACTTGGTCTTTGTAAGCAAGAAGAATTAAATAACGCTTTGGAAAAAGCCTATGAGAAAAAACAAAATAGCTCTAAAAAAGAAATTAAATTAGAAGCTATTACTGCGATTGCTGAATAAGTAATTATATATAAATAGAGAAAAGAGGATGCTGTTTTTAATAACAACATCCTCTTTTTTTATATCCTTTTAAATTTATAATAAATTAAATTAATCTAAATTAATGACCCGATAATCTTTCAATTTCATCTTTAATGCTTAACTTCCTGCGCTTTATATCACGGATTCTTAGCTCATTTTGATTAGCGCATAATCTTTCTTCCATTAATTCTACATCTAATCTTCCATGTCTTTCACGCAAAGCATTAACACGATTTTCAACCATATATTATTCTCCTGTTTTGATAAATTTTAGCAACTGAACAATATACATATTAGCACGCAATAGATTAATAATTTGCTAAAAATTCCAAAATCTTCTCAGATAATTCAGCCGTTTTTTCAACCATCAGCATATGCCCTGATTCCGATAAGGTTTCAAGCTTGGCATGTGGCATGTTTTCTGCAAACTTCCCTCTAAATTTAATTGGAGTCATTTTATCAAATTCTCCTGATATTATTAAACTTGGGATTTTAATTTTGGCTGAATTTTGAATACCATCGCTATATTCCTTACAAGCCATCAAGTCGAAATATAAAGATTTATCGTTACTAATCTGCATTGAGTTTGATATTTTATCCATCATTTTAGAATTATCATCAGAATGAACACTCCATTCAATAATCATTTCACTAGCTTTTTTATGATCACTATTGGCAAGTTCTAATAGATTTGGGTGAACTGGCATTACTGGATTAGTACCAATTAGAACCATGTTTTTGATATCATCATGTTTGGCAATATAATCCAAAGCAATCAAGCCACCCATTGAATGCCCAATAATTGATAGATTAGGCAAATCAAATTCTGCGATAAGTTTAGAGATAAAATTTGAATATTCCGATATTGATCCAATCGGGCAGCCATCAGAATTTCCATGTGCCGGTAAATCAGGAATCACGACATTAAAGCCATTATTTATTAATATTTCAGCCAGATCCAACCAGATCGAATGCGACATTCCTGCCCCATGGACTAATAATATGCTGTTTTTATTGTTAATATTGATATTTTTATAGACATTAATATCATCGCCATCTATTTGATATTTATTCATTTTATCTCCAAAATAGTGCATAGGTTAACAAAAAGTTAATTTTTTAGTCATTCCCGTTAACTCGAAGTTAATAATTTTAATGTTATATTAATAATATGAGATTAACAATCTCCTCCTTCAAAGAATAACCATTAGCCAGCTTTAATTAGCTGGCTTTTTTTTGGGTCCGAGCCAATAGCATAAAAAAACCGCTCATAAAGATTATGAGCGGTAAAATAATATAAGGAGATACAAAACGTAAAATATAAAAAATCCACGCTGTATAAATCATTTTAGCCAATAAATATTTAATAAATAATTAAAGTTAAATAATTTTATATTTTAATTCCTTTATCCATTTTCTTATATCCAGCCTATCATATCTTTTTAACATTCTTTATTTTTGCTATCTTAGAAGCCTTCATAATTTTTCTTGCCCTATTAACAGTGGCCGTTTCTTTTTTGAATTCTTCTCTGAGCTCTTTTAATCTATTAAATCTATCTAAATATTCTGTAATCATTTCTCGAATATCATCATTTTGGCAGGAATTTAATATGCTAGGACCATATATATCATTAACTATATTTGGATCTGGATTATGCTTTAATAATATCCCTATAGATTTCACATCATCATGCTGAACAGCGTAACATAAAGGGCTTGTATTAAAGATGTCTGTAATATTTACATCTGCATTATTTTCCAATAGCACCTTCATCATTTCTGTATCACGTTGCCTAACTGATGCCATTAAGGCAGTTTCCCCATTATTACCTCTAATATTTATATCAGCTCCATATTTTATAAGTTCTTTAGCAATTTCTCTATTTAATAAGAAACAGGCAAGTATCAACGGAGTATCCTTTAAATGATTGCAGACATCCGGATTTGCACCTTTATTTAATAAGAATTTTAATAGACCAAGTTTATTATCATAGATACAATTACGCAATGCGAAGCTATTGGGTGAAGGTTGATCATTTATATCAATATCTTTATATTTATTAATATATGCAATTACAAAAGCCTCCGATGTTCCGCCGCATGCAATTACAAAGATATTAGTCCTATCTTGCAAGCTTAGATCAAATTCGCCAGCATCCAGCATCTCTAATAACTCAGCCTCAGATTTGCTTATAAACATAGCTCTGACTTCTCTATTTTCCATCTACTACACTCTGCCCATTATATCTTTTTAGCATTTTTTATTTTTGGAATTTTAGCTGTTTTTATTGCTCTTTTTCCATTACTAACCACAAGCATTTCTTTCTCAAACGCTTCTCTAAATATCTTTAATTTATTAAATTTAGTCGCATATTCTGAAATCATCTTATTTAAATCATCATTATTACTATTCTTAGCCATATATATTACATTCATATGATTTATATTATTAACTATATTGGGATCTGGGTTATATTTTAATAATACTGATATAATTTGAAAATCTGGATATTTAACCGCGTGATATAATGGCCCCATATTACAATTATTTGCAATATTAATATCTGCATTATTCTTCAATAAAAACTCCACCATTTCTACATCTTTTTGTTTAACTGCTTTTATTAAAGCTGTATCCCCATTATCACCTTGATGATTTACATCTGCTCCATATCTTACAAGCTCTTTGGCAATTTCTCTATTTGATAGAAAAACTGATATTATCAACGCGGTATTATTTGCATCATTTCTAACATTATAATCTGCACCATTTTCTAAAAAATACTTACATAGATCAAACTTATTCGTATAAGCGCACTCGAATAATATATTTTCTTTTCTGGCCGATTTTACGTTTATATCGATATCTTTATATCGATTAATATATGCAATTACGAATGACTTTGGCGCCAATATAGAAGCGGTAAAGAAGTTATCAATTCTATCCTGTAAATCTAAATCAAATTCACCAGCATCCAGCATCTTCAATAATTCCGCTTCCGAGCAGTTGCTTAGCTTATTTTTAATCGCTTTACTCATATATTCTTAACATTCTTCATTTTTGGGATTTTAGCCGCTTTTACAATCTTTCTTGCTTTATTAACAATCACTGCTTCTTTTTTAAATTCATCTAGGGAAGCCTTTAGCTTATTGAATTTATCCGTATATTCTAAAATAACCTCTTTTATAGCATCCCCATTAGGGTAATCTGCTGCATATTTTTCATCAATTACAGTCCTTACAATATTCGCATCCAAATCTGGTTTATATTCCAATAGAGCAGAGATTGTATCAAGACAACCCTTTTTAATGGCCATGTATAAAGGCGAGCAATTGTTAAAATTAACGATATTAATATCGGCTTTATTTTGTAATAACAGTTTCACCATTTCTATGTCTCGCATTTTAACGGCACAGAGCAAAGCCGTCTCCCCACAAGATCCACGATGATCAATATCTGCATTATTCTTTATTAAATCTGTTGCAATCATCTTATTTCTTGTCATGCAAGAGATTATTAATGGAGTATCGCTTGAGCTATTTTGTACATTTGGATCTGCATTCTTAGCTAATAAATGCTTACAAACAGCCTCTCTATTTTTATTTACAGCATTCAATAATCCAGATTGCCTAGATGATGATGTCGCATTTACATCAATGTCTTTATATTTATCTAGAAAACTTACCACAAAAGAAAATGGGGCAATATCACAAGCAGTGACAAAGACATCTATCCTATCCTGAAGATCTAAATTAAAATCACCTGCATCCAGCATTTCTAATAATCTAGATTCAGAATTATCTTTTAACCTATCTGCAATTGTTATCTCTGCCATTTTTCTACACTCTATCCATTAAAGATATTATATCTTTCTAACGTTTTTTATTGTTGGTATTTTAGCCGATTTTACAATATTTTTTGCCTTATTGATAATAAGCTTTTCCCTCTCAAACGCCTCCTTAATTTTTTGCGACTTAAATTTATCAACATATTCTAGCATTATTGCTTTTATATCTTCATAATTACTAACCTCCGCAAGACCTGCCGCACTGAGCCAGCTTAAATTATTAATTATATTTGGATCTGGATTATATTTTAATAATAGCAACATTCTTTCAAAACTACCATCACTAACCGCCAAATATAATGGGCTAATATTATTAGAACATGTGATATTAATATCAGCATTATTTTCCAACAATAACTCCATCATCCCTAGATCCCCTTTTCTAACAGCCTCCATTAAAGCTGTACCATCTCTGCCCATAATATCCACATCTGCTCCGTGCTTTATAAGTTCCCTAGCAATTCCTTTATTATATGAAGAACAAGAAAGCACTAATGCCGTGCAATCAGCACTATTTTTAATATTTGGATCAGCTCCTTTTTCTAATAAATACTTACATAGCTCAAGCTTACCAGTATCAACAGCATTTAATAACGCAGTCTCACCCCATATAGATTCTGCATTTAAATCAATACCATCATATTTATCAATAAAAGCAATGCTAAAAGATTCTGGTGCAATATCGCAAGCGGTAACAAAGAAACTCTGTCTATCCTGAATATCTTGATCAAATTGACCAGCATCCAGCATTTCTAATAATTTAGATTCAGAGTTTCTTTTTAACTTATCTATATCTTCTTTAGGTATCACCTTTAAAATCTCTCCATTAAATTACTATATTTTTCGAGCGTTTTTTATTTTGGCTATTTTTGCTCTTTTTACACTATTTTTTGCCTTATTTATGATAACAGTTTCTTGTTTAAATTCTGTTGCAGATTTTTCTAATCTGTCGAATTTATCTACATATTCTGAAATTAACTGCCTAATTTCTGGTTTTTGTGAAACGTCTAATATACTAGGGTCAATTATACCATAGCCTATATTTGGGTTGGGATTATATTCTAATAATACTGATACAGTTTTAATATCTTTATATTTAACTGCATAATATAGCGGGCTTATATTATCAAAATTCGCAATATTAATATTAGCCTTATTTTGTAATAATAATTCAAGCATTTCACAATCGCCCTGTTTAACAGCCTCCATTAAAGCTGTCTCCCCATTATAACTTCTAAGATTAACATCTGCCCCAGATTCTATAAGCTCCTTAGCCATTTCTTTATGATATAGAAAACAAGAAATTATTAATGGTGTACTGCCTGCATTATTTTTAATATTTGGGTTAGCTCCGTTTTTTAATAAATGCCTAGATAAATTAGGTTTATCATTATAAACAGCATTTAATAAAGCCAATTCCCCCCATGAAGATTCTATATTTACATCGATATCCTTATTTTTTTTAATATATGCAACGCAAAAAGATTCTGGTGCAATTCCACAAGCAGTTACAAAGAAGTCTCGTTTATCCAAAACACCCAAATTAAACTCACCAGCATCCAGCATTTCTAATAAATCACTATCAGAATTATCATTTAATTTATCTATATATTTTCTACTTACCATTTTTAAAATCCACCCACCAAATCACTATATTTTTATAACGTTTTTTATTTTTGGTATTTTAGCCTTCTTTATTATACTTCTTGCTCTATTTATAATGGCTACCTCTTTTTTAAATTCTGAGGTAAAATTATTTAATCTATTTAACCTATTTAATCTATCCACATATTCCAACATTACTTCTTTTAAATCTGAATTATCGCTATTTTCTGCAAGATATACGGCATTAACTTGGCTTATATTATGAATCATATATGGATCTGGATTATATTTTAATAATAATGATACCGCCCTTAGGTCATCATCATTAACTGCATAATGTAATGGGCTCATATTATTGCTATTTGTGATATCAACATCGGCATTATTTTTTAATAAAAACTCCACCGCTTCTAAATCTCTTTTAAAAAGAGCCCACATCAAAGCATTTGTACCATCATTTGCCTGAAAATCTATATTAACATTATACTTTAGAAGTTCTTCAGTGATATCTATATTATATAAAGAACAAGAAAATATTAATGGAGTAATCCCATTAGCATCTCGAATATTCGGATTAGCTCCCTTTTTTAATAAATACTTGCATAAATCAAACTTACCTGTGCAAACAACCTTAAATAATCCGAATTCACCTGATGAAGATGGTGCGTTTATATCAATATCGCTATATTTATCCAGAAATTCAATTACAAATTTATCCGGCGCAGTTCCACAAGCAGTAACGAATACATCTATCCTATTCTGTAATTTTGAATCAAAATAACCTTCATCTAGCATATCTAATAATCTAGGTTCAGGAGTATTACTCAATATCTCTGCAATCGTTGCTTCTGCCATTTTCTACGCTCTATCCATTAACTTACTATATCTTTCTAACATTTTTTATTACTGGTATTTTTGCTCTTTTTATTGCATTTCTTCCTTTATTCATAATATCTATCTCTTGTTTAAATTCTGAGGTAAATTTATTTGATTTATTGAATTTGGATACATATTCCGACATAGCGTCTCTTAAATCTGGATTATCAGCATTCTCTGCAAGCTCTACTGCATTAATTTTGCTTATATTGTGAATTATATATGGATCTGGATTATATTTTAATAATATTGATACCGCTCTTAAATCATTATCTTTAACCGCACAATATAATGGACTCATATTATTCTCATTCGTAATATTGATATCGGCATTATTTTCCAATAATAAATCCATCGCTCTTAAATCATGTTTTATAAGGGAGATTATTAAAGCTGTATTACCATGAACTCCTTTAATATTAACATCAGCCTTATATTTTATAAGATCTTTAACAATATTATAATTTTGTAAAAAGATTGAAACTATCAAAGGAGTGTTATGATTATCACTCTGAATATTTGGGTTAGCCCCATTTCTCAATAAATATCTAGATAGATTAAACCTGCTTTTACAAACAGCATTAAGTAAGCCTCTCTCCTTTGCTGAAGATAGCATATTTATATCAATATCCTTATGTCGATCCAATAATTTAAATACAAATCTATCCGGTGCGACCATACAAGCAGAGACGAATAAATTTACTCTATCCTGTAAACTCCAATCAAAATCACCTGCATCTAGTTTTGCCAATAGCAGGTCTTCCGGAGTATCGCTTAATATATTTTTATTCTGTATTCCACTCATTTTTATACATCCTTTATTAAATCAAATAATTATAATTTTATAGTATTTTTTATTCTCGGTATCTTGGCTCTTTTTATTGCATTCTTTGCCCTGTTCATAACGACCGTCTCTTTCTTAAATTCAGATAGCCATTTATGTTTTTTATCGAACTCAATAATGTATTTTTCTATGGTATATGCCATTTCTAGATGATTATTCTCTGCTGCTATTTCTAATGCAGTTTTATTTGTTCTGTTGCTTATTACATGTGGGTCTGGGTTATGGTCCAATAATAATGGAATACTCCAGCCAGATTCTGCCGCCAAATATAAAGGTGTTTCATTTGAATCATCTGGTATATTAACATCTGCTCCTTTATCCAATAATAAATTTATTACCGATAAAGCTCCCCCCTTTTTTATGAGTCTTGACAAGCTAGTTAAACCACCATTCCCTCTGAAATTAATTTCTGCTCCACGAGCAATTAACATCTCTACTGTCTTTTTAACCGCTCTACGAGAAGATATTATTAGCATTGAATTACCATCTTTATTAACTAAATTGACTTCAGCACCGTGATCTAAGAAAGCCTTAGCTGATTTATAATGAAGCAAAGAAGACTCCATCGCTTTAATAGCCAATTCATTACTACCATCAAATTTTAAATCGGGGTTTCTGTTTAAAAAAGCTTCAACAAATGCTGTTAAGCTACCAATACATGCGCAATTTAATATAGTAAATTTTGTGTCTATATCTGTATCAAAACTGCCATTATTCAACATGTCTATTAAAACATGTTCTTCATGGCCGTATATTATTTCAATAATGTCTTCGTTTTTCATTTTGGTATCAATATTTTGCTAATTTAAATTAAAAGACATAATACATTAAAATTAGCAATTTATCAAGTATCCTAATTACAGTTCAACATATTGAACTTTATTCTTTAAATTATCGAAGTAAGATTTATCTGTACCAGTCATAAAACTTTGGCTTTTTAAATCAAAGATACGGTTGAATAGGGCCTCTCTTCTATTCTCGTCTAAATGGGCTATTATCTCATCTAATAATAATATTGGGGCATTACCCCTCTCTCCTTTGATAAGCCAAGCATGCGATAAGATGATGGCTATTAACATCGATTTTTGTTCACCTGTTGAACAAATCTCAGCCGCAATACCATTTTGTTGATTAAATACTTTAAAATCGGTTCTATGTACGCCAAATTCTGTTTTCTCGGTTCTACCATCTTTTGATCTATTTAATTTTAAATTGGATAAGAATATATCCTCAACTTCTATTGCAGGTTTTTCATTTAATAAATTCTCAACAAATCCATCCACATTTAAATTTGGAATTAAAAAGGCTTTATCTGTTCTTAAATAATCATTGATTGAATCTTGCAGTTTCTGAGTTATTTCTAACCTAGCAGCTGCGATTGCCACTCCGGTTTCCGCAATAATCGATTCGATAGAAGATAACCATTTATCATCTGGGGAATGGCTGTTTTTTAAAATATGCATCCTTTGTCTGATATTTTTCTCATATTTACTAATCCGACCAATATGGGCGGTATCGAATGAGAATATTAAACGGTCTAAAAACTTACGCCTAGCATAAGAGCTATCCATAAATAAGCGATCCATTTGCGGAGTTAGCCATAGGACTTGCATATATTCAGCTAAACTAGCTTGCGATCTTTGATTTTCTTGGTTAATCCGAATTATTCTTTTATTTTTTACATTATCAAAACCAGTCCCAATATTAACATCTTCACCTTGGAAATTGATTAAGCTTGATACCGCCCAACCTGCTTTATTATTTGATTTATGCTTCTGAACTTCCTCTAGCTTCGCCCCTCTAAAACCACGCCCTGGGGTTAAAAAGCTAATCGCTTCCAATAAATTAGTTTTACCAACACCATTTAGGCCAGTTATAACAACTGGCTTATCATTTATTTCCAAACGAAAGGCTTCATAATTCCTAAAATTGGATAAATTAATACGTTTTACTGATAAAATGCTCATTCAAAACAACATAAATACAAGCGTCTAGTTTTAAAAGGAAAAAATGTTTAACATAGGGTTATTGACTCTTAAGAAATAATTAAGTATAGTATTTCGATAATTAGAAAAAAGGAATATTGAAATGCAAGATAACAACCGCAGCATGAGCAAAATGTTTAAAGAAGCTTTAACTAAAGTAAAAGTTGAGGATGTTGAAAAATATCAAAAAGAACATTTGAATAACTTTTTTATAAAATTAGCTGAGAATTTAGAAATCGATATGCATGAACAATATCAAGAACTTGTTGGTGATGATATTAGTGAAGAAGGCATGAAAAGATCAATTTCAATTGCCTTTATGGAAGGCAAAGCATCTATCCCGATGGCTAAAATGTTCCCTGAACCACCATTACAAGGATATACTTTAAACTTTGATATATTAAGAGAAGATCTATTCGCAATGGATGGTTATCTTGACTTACATAGAAAATGTCGAGAAACTGATGTAGATATAATTGCAATAGCACAGCCAAAACCGGATGGTTCAACTGCATTTAGCATCGCAATACTAATGGATATGCCTTACGGTCAAATGAATGAAAGTAACCATCCATCAGCAGAATTCCACCCATCAGCAGAACAATTAGATGAGAAATATAATGATGAAAATGATTTTGTTGAACCACATATTGTAAAAGACCCAAGTAAGATTTCATTTGGTGGTGGAAATAAAAGATCTTAAAATATCTGATATTGGGCGAGATGGTTAATTAAAAATTATTAGTTAATCACTGCCCAGTTTTCAAAATATCCAACATAGCCATTTACGTCTTTTGTTACTCTAAAAATGCTATCCTTTTTTGAAGCCTTAATTAAATCAATTTTGGCTTTTTCTGCATCTGATATTAATTTTTTTGGAAAATTAACGATAATCTCTTTATTATTTTTAATATCGAAGAATCTTGCCGATAGAGAAAAATCTTTATTATCCAAAATTTCAATAAGTTTTATATTTTTATAACCCGATAAATCAAGATCCTGCCTTGCATTAATTGCTTTTGGAGTTTTGGCATTGAAGATAATTTTCTTATAATTGCTACCATCGCTATTTATTTTTGATACCCCATTAAATATAATATCATCCTTTAATGATATCTCTTGGAATATTATTTCATCTGCTAAAGCTACAGGCATTATTGCAAAACCTGCAATATCAAATTTAACCTCAGATTTTCCTTCTTTTAAGCTAAGCTTTTTTATTATTCTTTCTTTATCAATTAATTGGCTAAATATAATATTCTCTTCATCCAAGATAATTGGATTAAACATTGGATCTTTATGCTTATATAAAACCTCCTCTTCCATAGTGTTTAAATCTTTTAGCATAATTTCAAAATAAGAAATACTAGTCGTTTCACTATGTTTAGTCGTGTATATTATCTTCTGATAATCTTCTGAAAACGAAAAACTACCTTCTATTTTCTTCTTATCATCTGTTACTTTTTCCAGATTAGTACCATCAAAATTAACTCGATATATCTCGTTAAAATTATTATTAATTAATTTCGTCTCATCGGTTGTGGCATTCGGAAATGGAGTGGTTTTTGCAGCAATAAAATATAATCTATTCTGATTATCAAACATTAAACCTTTATCCGAGATTGAGCTAAATTTAGTAGCAATCGGTAATCTTTTACCTTTTGCCAAATCAACGATCTCTAAAAACTTATTATTTTTAACCTGATAGATAATTGCTAGGAAATCTTGGTCTAATGATAATGCGTAATTATTATAATATAGGGCTTTACCATTACTAGCCTGTTTTATATTAGCCCCTGTTTTATCTGCTATATATAGATAACCATCACGATTAAATAAAATATTCTCACCCTCTAATTCAAATTTTAAGAATTGAGTTTCATTAACTCCAATTTGCTTAATAGGGTCTTGCGCCAAAAGGCTCTTAAGCTCTTTTATTTTTAAATCAATAAGCTTGTCTTTTTCTTCATAAATCAGAATTTCAGTTGCTTGTAGAATATTATCAAGCTTAAATATATCACCGCCATCATCCATCCATTTTTTTGATGAGAATAATAAACTGCTAACCTCATTCTTCTTGGCAGTATATTCTTTCGCATTCACAATCCCGCATGAGAATATTGAAATAATTAAACATAGATATAGCGATATTCTTATTCTATTTTTTATCATCTTGACCATCTTGGTTATCTGGTAATTGTTCTGGCTCTTCATATTTAATTGTGAAATGCCATCTGATATTATTTTCATCGGCCCATTTAAAAACTTGTTCACAATTTTTAAGATCCATTAAAACACCTTCTCTATTTTTAATGCCACCTGGATTTTCTTCAAAGAAATCAATTAATCCCTTTGTCCATTCCAAACCTTCTTTAGCATCAAACCAAGGCATACCGTTTGCGAGCTGAAGCTGATCATCATTACCGAATAAGGTACTTATTAAAAACTCTTTAATTGGACCTTTTTCAATAAAGACTAATTCTCGAAGCTTTTTAAGGTTTAAAGTCTTTGCCCATTTGCTAATTTTTCTTTCATTCTCAGCAAAAGCATAGGCTTTTAATCTATCATCTTCATGGAGATTCTTGTTTTCTAAAACAATTGTATAAAAGCTTAACATTCTTTAATCCTTTTATATTTAACGATAATAATGACTATTACTGCACAGATGTCGGCACTACATTAACATGCTCTTTATACCAAGCATTCTTATAGTTTTTTTCTGAATAGTCCATAGTTTTAAATAAAAACTCTTCAAAAATCTTCTCATCCATTTTGCCAGTTTTTACAAATTCAACCACTGGATCAAATATTTGGGAAGCATAATTTGCATCATTACTCGCAGCTCGCCCTAAAAATTGCATACCTTTATCAGAATCTTTTGAAATTCCAGTTCCCATTGAATACATCACACCCAATTGTATATCAGCCAAAGACAGACCTTGTTTTCCAGCTTGCTCCAATAACTCAACCGATTCTGAGTAATTTGGTAATAGATATTCACCATTCATATAAAGCTGAGCCATGATGAATTGAGCATTCGGATGGCCACCATCAACGGCTTTCATAAATAAATGCATCGCTTGTAATTTAGTGGTCATGTTTTTGGAACCTGTCCACACCTTCAAAGCCTTATGATATGAATCGCTAGACGTATCATTATTTCCCAAGAGCTTTTCCATTTTTCTAACGGCTTCCTGATTCTTTAAATCTTTTTTATCAGACATCATTCTTAATGCTTCTGCATTTTCGGATCTTTTATTAATATCGATAACCAAGCCCACCAAACACGCACATATTAAAATTGCAATTATCTTATTCATCGTCCAAAACCTTTAGCCTTTCAACTTCATTATTATCGATCAATTTATTTTTTAAAAATTCATCAACATCTTCTCTGGTTTCAATTTTATACCAGTTCCCCTCTGGATACATCACCACCACTGGACCCAATTCACATCTATCTAAACAGCCTGCTTTATTAACCCTTATATTTTCAATCCCAAGCTCTTTTGCTCTAGCCTTCATGTAATTAGCCAGTTTTAAAGACCCTTTAGAACTGCAACAGCCCCTTACATGGCCAGAGCTTCGCTCATTGGTACAAAAAAATACATGACTTTTATAAAACACTTTATCCCCCAAAACATATTAAATTATTTTGTCTTTATATTATATTAATGTTACTTATAATTCTTTAAAAAATGAAGGTTTAATATCTATAAAATGGCAAATAATCAAACAATTTACGCATTATCTACTGCTGCTGGAAAATCTGGAGTGGCGGTTATTAGAGTCTCTGGCGATAATGCTTATGATAGTTATCAATTACTAACTGGTAAAAAGCTTAATAAAAAACGTGGCCTATCCTTTGATATATTAAAAGACCCAAAGAATGGCAAAGCAATTGACCAAGCATTAATTATTTTCTTTAAAAACCCAAAAAGCTTCACTGGTGAAGATGTAATTGAGTATCAATTACACGGCAGCCAGGCGATTATAAATAAAATGTTAAATACTCTATCCGAGATACCTAATTTTAGAATGGCCGAGCCTGGTGAATTTACTAGGCGAGCATTTGAAAATGGTAAAATTGATTTAACCGAAGCTGAGGCAATTGCCGATTTAATCAATGCCGAGACCGAAGCTCAACATTTATTAGCCATCGATCAATTAGGTGGCTCAATATCAAAATTATATAATGATTGGGCGGATAGATTAACCAAAATACTGGCTCATCAAGAAGCCGATATTGAATTCCCCGAAGATGAAGTGCCAATTGGCGTATCCGAAGTTTTAAAACCAAAGCTATTGAAATTACAGAATGAGATATCCGAGCATTTAAATGATGATAGACGTGGTGAAAGATTGCGGAATGGTATCTATATAACCATCTTTGGCGCCCCGAATGCTGGGAAATCTAGCCTTATAAACTTACTTACCAAACGTGATATTGCCATTGTTTCTGATACTGCGGGTACAACCCGTGATATTATCGAAGCTCATCTTGATTTAGGCGGTTATCCAGTAATCATTGCCGATACCGCAGGAATTAGAGATTTATCCGATAATAAGATTGAAAGTATGGGAATTGAAATTGCCAAGAAAAGAGCTTCCGATTCCGATCTAAAAATCGCATTATTCGACAGCTCCGAATATCCAAATTTCAATCAGAATACTATTGATATGCTTGACGAAAACACAATAATAGCCATTAATAAATCCGATCTATCCGATAATAAAAACATACAGCTTGCTGGCAAAGATTCCATCGATATTTCGGTT
>CALDHH010000158.1 GCA_937941575.1 uncultured Alphaproteobacteria bacterium
GTGCTATCATCAATCATTTTTTTAAATTTATTGAACATGTAAGAATCCTTGAATTTATAATTTATGATGTAAACTAACATCTTTACATAAGCTAGTCAAGGTTAATTTATTATAATTTTATAGGGAAATACTTGTCTTAAGTTACCCATTGTGAATCAAATGCATGATTTTGTTATAAAAATGCTTTGGGGGGTTGCGAAAGTTAACAAATAATGTATAAATAGTTAAGAAGTTATTAACAAAACCTTAAGAAGAGGCATAGAAATGCTTAGAGAATCACAAGTAAAACTTGATACAAAAGAAATTAAACTAGTTATGCGCGCTGCAAAATCTGGTGATATAGAAACTGTTTTGAAATATATTGATGAAATGGGTGTTGATATAAATCTTAAGGATAAGAATAATAACACTATGCTTATTAATGCATCAATGATGGGTCATGTTGAATTGGCTAAAATCTTACTTGAAAAAGGTGCTAACCCAAACGTAATCAATAAAAACCAAACTAGTGCTTTAACTTGGGCGTCAACATTTAATAATTTGGCATTGGTGAAATCATTATTAAAACATGATGCGGATGTATCTGTAGTTAACGCATATGGCAAAAGACCAATTGAAATTGCAGAAGAGCATGATGCAGATTGCACAATGGAAATATTAAGCGATTATGATGTAATGCCAATGATTTCAAGAATACAGATTAACAAGCAAGATGTTACTTTTGATTCTAAGCATATTACAAATTCTAATTTTAATTCAGATCGTGATAGATCTGCTAGAGCTAATTTACAAAGATAGTTTGTTATTTTATTCTAGCCGTCTAAATCATTTAGAATCTTCTTTATTTCAATAAAAAGCCAATAGAATACACGCATTGCTTAGTTGAATAATTAAGCAATGTTTTTGTATGTGGATTAGGTTTTAATTTATTAGGTTTTATTCAGCCGCTGCGGTTGAGAAATCTTCTGATTCAACGGATCCGTCCGTTTGCATTGTGATTTTCTCAATCTTTTCCTGAGCTTCTTTTAATTTTCTCTCACAATGTTTTTTAAGAGCAACGCCACGCTCGTAAGCTTTTATTGAATCTTCCAGATCTCCTGATCCTGATTCAAGGGTTTTTACGATTGTCTCTAGCTCTTTTATACCATCTTCAAAATTTAGAAGTTTTACTTCTTTGTTAATTTCCATTTTTATATCCTTAGTTCTTTTTAAGCCGCTAATTCTTGTTCTTTACTGTTTTCTTGTTCTAATATATCACAAAGTGAGTGGCCCAAGATAATATGCATTTCTTGGACTCTGGCAGTTATTTTTGATGGCACTTTTAACATTAAGTCACAAGTTCCATTCATTTTACCGCCATCTTCGCCGGTAAATCCGATAGTTGTGATCTCCATTTTATTAGCCATTTCAACGGCTTTTATTACATTGCCGCTATTTCCTGATGTGCTTATACAAACGGCAAGATCGCCTTTATTACCGATTGCTTCCAATTGTCTGGAGAAGATATGGTCAAAGCCGTAATCATTACCAATTGCAGTTAGGGCCGAGGTATCGGTGGTTAATGCAATTGCGGCTAGAGCTTTTCTATCTCTTTGGTATCTAACGGTAAGCTCAGTTGCCCAATGTTGGGAATCAGCAGCGCTGCCGCCATTGCCAAAAAATATTATTTTATTGCCTGATCTTAATGTTGCGTCAGCTAGCTCAATAAATTTAATAAAATCTTCTTTTAATAATGTTTTTGTTTTTAATAATACTTCTTGATGTGATTCAAATTCTTGATCCCAGAAATTTGCAATATCTAACATTATATTTTTCCTTCTCTGTTATATTTTAATTGTTGCTTATTTAGGTCAAAACCAAAAATAATACTGTAATTTTTGATATTATTAGAGCTCTCTAAAGGGAATGTAAAATTATTATCCTCAATTATTAAGCTACCAATTTTAGCATCGGTTTCTAACTCTGCTATAAAGGTTTTTTTATTTAAGATATTATCATTGCCATCAAGCAGAGCGATGAAATACGGGTATTCTAATTTATCTTGTTCAATACCTGGTGCAAGTTCAGCATATATTTCAAGTGAAGTTTTAACTTTTATCACGCCTTTTTTATAAGAACATGTACCGCTTAGGTCTTTTAAAGCTGCTTTGGAGATAATCTTATCATCTTTGAATTCTGTGATAGTAGATGTATCACGGACGAAAGATGTGTTTGGGCAGATATTATCTTCGGCTGGATTAACCGTTATACAGCCAGATAGAATTATACAAAAAAATAAAACTATAATTTTTTTCATTTACGATTATTCCTAAAATATATATTTATTGAATTTAGGATTATATAGTTGTTCATTGATAGAATCAAATAGTTACTTGCATAATTGAGCGATTTATTTGTTTAAAGATTATTTATTATATTTTGTTTTTTTATTAAATAATAATTATGAGGGCGAATTTCAACTGGTTTTATTTAAAAACAGCTATATATTATATGACATGAATAGAAAAAACGAATTAACAATATTATTGGCAAATCCACGCGGATTTTGTGCAGGGGTTGAACGGGCGATTGAGATCGTTGAGAAAAGCTTGGAAAAATATGGTGCTCCCGTATATGTCAGGCATGAAATCGTGCATAATAAATATGTGATAGAAAGCTTAAAAGCAAAAGGCGCGATATTTGTTGATGAGCTTGATAAAGTTCCAGATGACAGGCCAGTGGTGTTTTCAGCCCATGGTGTACCAAAATCAGTGCCATTAGAGGCTCAGAATAGAAATATGGTTTATGTTGATGCGACTTGTCCATTGGTTAGTAAGGTACATAGGGAAGCAGAAAACCATCATAAAAAAGGTCGTCATATAATAATGATCGGGCATAAAGGGCATCCAGAGGTAATTGGTACTATGGGACAATTGCCGGTTGGAGAAGTTACTTTGGTTGAAGATATTGGGGATGTCGAAGACTTAAAAAACAACCCAGATATAGCGGGTAAAGAATTATCTTATGTTACTCAAACAACGCTATCGATTGATGATAGTTTAGAGATTATTAATGAGCTTAAGGCAAGATTCCCTAATATTTGTGAGCCTAAAAAAGAAGATATTTGTTATGCTACCACTAATAGGCAGGAAGCAGTTAAAAAAATTGCAGAGAAATCTGATCTGATCTTTGTAGTGGGATCGCCCAATTCATCAAATTCAAATAGGTTAAAAGAAACTGCGGTTAAATATGGTTGCGCCAAATCTTATCTGGTTGAAAATGATAGCAAGATTGACTTGAATCAATTAGATGGTGTTCAAATTCTGGGGATAACTGCAGGTGCATCGGCGCCTGAGATCCTAATTGATAATATAATTGCAAAGATTAAAACCAAATTTGAAGTTACAATTGAGATTTTAAATATTGGCGATGAGAATGTAAAATTTAAGTTACCTAATATTTTAAAGGCTTGAATTAGAGATCTTTTTTATTTTTAGTCTTTTTATATTTCGAACTTTCTTTTGGTGAATAGCCTGTTTGATTATCTTTTTTTCATTAAAGAATCTTTTTTGCTTTTTAGTCATTGCATTAAAAACATTTTTTAAACCAGATATATTATCAAGCCAATTATTTGGCGATAGGACGGTCTTTAAGCTGTTATTTACTTCTAAGAAATTTAATAGAGTTCTATCATCATATGCTATCCCTAAAAGATCATCGCTTCTTAGTACTTCTTGTTTATGTCTTCCGATTAAATCTTCAAATTTTTCAGAGAGAAATAGTAAAATTAAGCCATTTCTTCCACGGTGGTCTTCGAATTCTTTTATTCTACTTAGTTTGAATCCGTCTTTGGTTAGGTCAGCAAGATCAGCTTCGATTGATCTTCTTTCTTGCTCTATTATATCATAGCAGTGATTTATAAACTCATTGGATGCTATATTTTTATATTCTTCTAAATGAGCAATCCATAGCATTGGGTCATGGCCGAGATCATAGACTAGGTTTATGCCTTCTATGTTATTTCCATCGACTACGGATAGGAACAACATATCCAAGTTATTTGCTGTTAATTTTGTTTTTGATAACAGATATTCTAAATTCTCGTTCTTACAATTATATGCGGCCTCATCGAGGGCTGTTAAGAATGTTGGTGGGGTGCTGGCATGTTCAATTAATTTTTTTAATGTGGCAGTATCGCAATATTTTGCGGCTTTGGCGATGGATTCTGATCTGTTGTAACTGGGGTCGGCACCGATGCTTAAGTTAAAGTCTATATCTGCAATATTATTATCTTCCACGGCAGAAATTAAGCTGCAATTGATTGCTTCCCTAATGTAATTCTTAGTCTCTATTTGATTAGATTGCTTTCTTGCCATAGGAATAATTTATACCTTTTTTAGCTAAAAATAAAGTAATTTATTTAGTTATCCTTTTAATTCATGAAGTTATCTGCTATAAATACCTCATAATTATTACAAATAAAAAAGAAGTATTAATGGCTATTAATAAATTATTTAATAAATTAAATTGCTTATTTTCAGATAGGCAAGATTCTAAAGGTAGAACTAAGCTATATAAAATGGCTAAACAAGGTAATCTTCGCGCTGTATCAAAATTACTATATAAATGTAATGCCAACCCAAATATAAGTACTAAAAATGGATTAACTGCATTACATCAAGCTTCGTATTGGGGTGAGATTGGGATTGTTGAGTTATTATTAGTAAAAGGTGCTAACCCAAATGTTAAAGATTCTAGCGGTTTAACGCCATTACATAGTGCGGCATTGTCTTTTGGGTTAAATGGTAGAAAGAAAACCATACGAGCGTTATTAAAAGCAGGGGCGGATCCTAGCATTACTGATGCTGATGGCTTAACTGCGCTACATTACGCGAAGCTATGGGATAGTGAAGATCAAGAATTGATTGAACGATTACGGGTTAGTAAATTGGTTAGTGTTAAGGATAAAAAGCTAAGTGATCAGCAAATCGAAGAAATTAAAGAAAAGCCGATTAAAAACATGTCGAAAGAAATAAATTTATTAAAATATAAACCCAAAAAGCCAAAGATTTAAAAGGGCAATTTATAATAAAACAACAAAAAAACCATTAAATAAGCAATTATCCGTATAGTTTTTAAAAGAATCTTATAGTTAGTATAGATTTTTGTTAAAAAAAGAGTTAACATCTTTCTTAATTCTAATGTTAAATAATTTTTAAAGGTAATAAGCTTTATGTTCAATACTAAGGTACAACAACATTTTAAAAGAAAAGCAGGCTCTGGAATTGATGCGCCAGCTAATACACAGAGTGGTAATAATTTATTACATACTGCGGTTAATGATCTTGATCCTAAGAAGGTATTAGATCTTATCGAAAAAGGGGCTAATGTTAATCAGCCTAATTTTGATGGGAATACGGCTTTGCATCTTGCGATTGCTAAAAAAGATCATGATTTAATTAATTTGCTTCTGGATAAGGGGGCTGATGTTAATGTGAAAAACGGGGCTGAAGAAAGCTGTTTTTTTAATGCAGTTCATAAAGAAATTAAAAATAGTACATTGGTTAAAATGATGGATATGGGGGCTGATATATCGGCTTCTAATAAGCAAGAAAAAACAGTTCTACATTCTGCATCGGAACAAGGAAATGCAAAATTAGTTAGTATATTGGTCAATAAAGGGGCAGATGTTAATGCAAAAACTGCGACTGGAATGGCGCCTGTTCATTTTGCTGCGAATAAAGGTAATATTGATTCAGTTAATATTTTAGCTGATAATAGTGCCAATCTGGATATTAAGAATAATGCATTGGAAACACCACTTCATTTGGCTTCTAAAGAAAACCATATTGAAGTTGTGAGGTTTTTATTGACTGATAATGAAGTTCAGAAAAATATAAATAAAAATGTGAATATGAGAGATGGTGAAAATGCGGCTGCATATGCAGTGAAGAAAAATAATGCTGAGATTGTTGAGCTGCTTTTAGAATATGGGGTTGAGCCGAATAGACAGGATAATAATGGTAGACAGTTGTTATATCATGCAGCTATGAAGGGTCATCTTGAGATATCTAGTATCCTAATTGAAAAGGGAGCGGATGTTAGAAAAGCAACTGTTGATAAAAAAACTGAAAAAACATTAATGCATCATGCTGTTAAGAATAATAATGTTAAATTAGTGGCTTTATTATACAAACATAATGCGGATGTTGATATTGTGGATGAATCTGATAATACGCCATTATCAGAAGCGATTGAGTTTAGCAAAGATTACCGAATTGTAACGGCTTTATTGGCAGCGGGTGCTGATGTTAATAGAATGGATTCACTTGGGAATAGGCCGATTGATAAGATTTGTTCAAATTACTTCTTGGGCGAGAATAGACAAAAGATATTATCATCAGTTCTTTCAAAAAGACCTAATTTAAAAATGTCGGATGATTTATTGGTTGATACTCCGCCATTACATATGCTGATTGAAAAAGGTCATATGGAAGCAATTCCGCAATTGATTGATGCGGGAGCTGATATTCATGAAACTGATAGGGTTGCTAATCATACTACTTTTTTAAGCTCATGTGTGAAGGGCAATATTGATATTTGGGAGATGTTGTTTAATTCAGATAATCCACCAAATGTTGGGGATGTTGATTTTGAAGGTAAAAACGCAATACAGATATTTAGTGATACTAATGATCATTTAACTTCTGCAAAAGATAAGTTGAAATATCTAATTGAAAAAGGTGTTGATATTGAGCATAGAGATAATAATGGAATGACTCCTATTCTAAGTGCTGCGAAGAATAATCATGAGAATTGCTTTAATATTATGGCTATATCTGGTGCTGATCTGACAAAAGTTGATAATGATGGTAATAATGTAATTCATAATGCTATGCATGCTATGTCACAATCAATCCATAAAAAAGCATTAGAATATGTAGATATTTTGGGTATTAATACTCTAAATAATGAGGGCATGAATGCTCTACATCTTGCTTCCAGAGTTAATCGTCCAAAGGCTGTTGAGGCTCTATTAGAAGTTGAAAATATTGATATAGAGATGGAAAATGGTGAAGGCAAAACCGCGCTTGAACTTGCAGTTAGAGGCGGTAATGTTGGAGTTATAAATAAATTAATTGAAAAAGGCGCCAATAAAGATCTAAGATTTGAAGGCGGTCAGTCGCTGATGCATTTGGCAGCTACTCTTTTTAATAAGAATACTATTGCAAAACTCCATGAAGTTGGTATGGATATTAACGAGAAAGATGCTAATGGAAATACGGCGTTGCATATTGCCTCTGAACTTGGGAAGCATAATGTTGTTGAATATCTATTAAATAATGGTGCGATTGACAGTGAGCCAAATAATAATGGGAAGGTTCCTTTCCAGATCGCGCTTGAGGGTACTCAAAATCTATCGATTAAAAAATTCATGGAATTTCATGAAAATAAAGCGGAGATTTTGAAAAAACTAGAGCAAGAGAAAAGAACTAGAAAAAATCAACCGAAGATGTAATCTTTGGGTTTAAAAAGGTTAAATATAATGAATAAATTGATTGTAATATTTGGTATATTTATCTCTTTGCTGGGGGTTAATTTATCCCATGCCCAAAATTATCATAAAGTGACAGATCAAGAATTATTTAATTCTCAGGGAGTATTGGATAAGGGGCAGGTTAATGGTTCTATTAATACCCCTAAAGCTCCTATTACTCCCAAAAAATATTCAATGGTAACACCAGAAGATTTTTGTCTTGCTGATATTAGAAGGCTGGATACTAGGCCTGGATTTTACGCACAGCCATTGCAGAACTGTAATAAAGGCGAAGAATTTGATCTATCAAAAGAAGAGAGAGCGGCGTTAGAGAAGAATAATGAAAAGCCAATAGAATTCTCAAAAGAAGAACAAAATCTATTCTCATTCTTTAAAAAGAAGAGAAAAAAACAGTTGGAACAAATGCAAAATAAAAAAATAAAGGCAAGGCGGCAGCAAGCAAAAAAATCAAATAAAGAACAAAATTCTAGCTTTGTCTATAGAGGTAATGATTAATTATTTTCTCTAATGAGGTGCTTGCAAGTATTGCGGTTATTATATCTTTAATTGGTTATTATCAATATTTTAAAACCATGTTTGCGGGTAAAACAAAGCCGCATATGTTTTCTTGGGTAATTTGGGCTGTATTAACTGCGATCGCATTTTTTGCACAGATTAGTGATAATGCTGGCGCAGGTAGTTGGATTACTGGTTTAGCAGCCTTTCTTAGCTTTTTTATTGCGGGATATGCTTATTTCTATGGTGAGAAGGTAATTACCAAGGGGGATTGGTTAACCTTCTTATGCGCTATTAGTGCTATCCCAATTTGGCTGATAACTAATGATGCTTTATTGGCTGTTTTAATTATCACGGTAATTGATGCTCTGGGCTTTTACCCAACTTTTAGAAAATCTTGGAATAAGCCTTATGAAGAAAATATAACACATTCTTTTTTAAGTGCTGTGAAGTTTATACTAGCTGTTATGGCTCTGGATAATACATCAATAATAACGGCTCTATACCCAATATCTCTGATCTTTATGAATTTAATATTTGTTGCTTTTGTTATTTGGAGAAGGATTATTTTTGATAAAAATAGCGCATAACAATGGAATCTACTGCTAGATTCTATTGTTATTTATTAAGTTTTTTCTCTTAAAAACCATTGTATTTATCGCTGTGATAAGTCGGCTCAACACTGTTTAGAAATTTATTAATTTTAGAGAGCCTAGCTTTAAGTTCATAAATAGTAGCTTTTATTCAACTGTACAGGTATCACCAGACCACGCCCTTACATCACAGAATAATATTTCTTCATCCTTTCTAGGAGCCCATAATGGGCCAGAACCTCCAAAGAATGTACTAAAGAAGAAAGAATCTACTTGCATATCAGCTCTATTCCTAAACCTAAAGCTTGATAAGTTCTGCATCAATACGCCGTCTACCCATGTTCTAACAACTCCATTAGAGGTGCCGGGGGTATTTAAAACTACTTCTTGAATAATATTATAGGTTACACCTGGAGTGAAAGTAAAGTTAGGGAAATAATTATGATCTGGGTAAGTTCCTGCCTGTGCAGCATTATATGCATAAACTTCTCCTCTACCGTTCTCTCTCCACATATAGCGTGTAGACCAGCCATCATCACCATCAGGTTTATTACCGCCTGAGTTACACTCAGAGCCACATAATCCTGGTAGTTTTCCACCTAGAACAAATTCAAAACCATCACCAAAGCGAAAATCATATGTAAGAAAATAGCTTTCTGCTGGAGGAATATTAGCCATAAATTGATATCCATCACCAATTTCTCCACCTTGAGGGTAAGTTACTCTGAGACATTTCTTGCCATCAAGATCTATGTTTGGTGTAGCTGTTCCTCCACCTCTAATAGATGGGCCCCACCTAAAATCAACTCCAGATCTCCAATTATCATCAAAGGTAATGTTCAGATCTGGAGGGGTAGTACATGTTAGGTTACCATTAATTGGAGGCGGGGTAGGAGGTAAAACCGTGCATATTGGGTATGCACCCGCAAAGGAATGCTTGAACTCAAATCCTAAGAATATTATAATAGCGGTAAATAAACTAATAAATAGAAGGTTAGATCGTTTCATGCTTTCTCCAGAATTTTAATATAAAGCATACTATCTTTTAGTTTAATACTGTTGTCAATATTCTTCTAATAATTG
>CALDHH010000159.1 GCA_937941575.1 uncultured Alphaproteobacteria bacterium
AATGAGATCGCGAAGCTATTATTAGAAAATAATGCAAATCCTAATCTTAGACACAGCTGCATCTCTTCAAAAATTACTCCTCTTGCTCTTATAGTTAAAAACTCGATTGAGAAAAAATTGAATATAAAATTGATTGATTTATTAATTAATTATGGTGCAGAAATTGGACCTAGTGATTTTAATAGCTCTGAAAAAGCAATAAGTGAAGCTATCCAACAAAGAATAATAGACAAAGAAATAAAGATAAACTCTGCTCAAATATCAGCCATAAAAAAGGTGACGGCAAAGAAGTCTAAAATTGGAGGCTTGAAGATATGAGTAGAGATTATGAACAAGAATTATTTAAGCTATTTGATATAGATGGTTTTAAGCTAACAAAAGAAACAGTTTTTGAATATTTAAACAGAGAAGGTTTTGATATAAATAAGCCAATATTCCCTAATTTAGAAAATACAGATTATGATTCACGAAGATTTATAGTTTGTGATGCTGTTATAAGTTCTAGCTATGAGGTGATTAATACATTAGTTGAGAATGGGGCTGAGCTAGATTGTTACGAAAATCTCGAAGGCTTTAACCCAATTAGTATAGCAGCAGCGTATAATAGATTGGATGTGGCTAAGCTATTTATCGATCATGGAGCAAACTTACTTACAAGAGATGTTTTTGGGTACACACCATTGGTTCGATCTGTATTAAATAACGATTGGTATGTGACTCAGTTATTATTAGAAAATTATGATAATTCTGAAGAATCTAAGCTTGATATATCTTGTGCTTTATTTAAGGCAGTTGGATCTAATAAATATAATATTGCTAAACTATTATTAGAAAAAGGTGCTAACCCAAATATTAAATATGGCTCTCCAAAAAAGAGCTCTATTAGTCTAGCTTTGAATAAAAATAGAGAATATGAAATAAGTATAAAATTGATTGATTTATTGCTGGATCATGGGGCAGAAATTATCCCTAGCGAATATAAAGATTCTGAGAATTTTGTGCATAGAATTATTCAACAAAAACAAATGGAAAAAGAAATAAAGGTAAGTTCTGCTCAAAAACTAACCATAAAAAGAGCGATGTCTAATAGGTCAAAAATTAGAGGCTTGAAGATATGAGTGAGAATTATGAACAAGAATTATTTGAGCTAATCTATATCGATGATGCTGAGCTAACAAAAGAAGATATTGCCGAATATTTAAATAAAGAAGGTTTTGATATAAATAAGAAAATATTTAGAGAATCTGATAAGCCGTGGCAGGATGATCCAAAGTATTTAATCTGTGAGGCAGTTACAAATTGTAGATTTGAGGTTGTGGAGGCGTTAGTTGAAAATGGAGCGAAGCTAGATATTTTTGAAGAAAAGATAGATTTTAATCCAATTAATATAGCCGCCCGAGAAAATAAAATAGAGATTGTTAAATTATTTATTGATAATAAGGCAGATTTACTAATTAAAGATTATCATGGAGATGCGGCATTAAGATCTGCGGTAAAAAACATCAATTATGAGATGGTAGAATTAATATTGGAGAATATTGGCGATTCAAAAGAAGCTGAATTAGAAAAAAGCTACGCCCTATTTTTTGCAGTTAGAAGTAATAATTATGAGATTGCTAAATTATTATTAGAGAATAATGCAGATCCTAATATGAGAATTGGTATTTTAAAGATAACAGCTCTTAATCTAGCAAGCAGTAAAACAGATATTTCCGGATTAAATATTCCTTTGATTAATTTATTGTTGGATTATGGGGCAGAGTTTCGAGTAGAAAATTATCAAGATGAAGATTATGATGATGCCAAACAGTTTGTACTTGGGATGATTTCAGATCGAAAGGCAGAAGAAGAAAGCCAAGAAAGACAGAAAATAATCAATAAAGAAATATCAGTAAATTCAGCACAAATATCTGCCATAAAAAGAGTAGTGGCAAAGAAGCCGAAGATCAGGGGTTTAAAGATATGAGTAGAGGTTATGAACAAGAATTATTTAATTTACTATCTAATGATGATAGTAAATTAACAAAAGAAGATATTGCAGAATATTTGAATAGAGATGGTTTTGATATAAATAAGGAGATATTTATAGAAGGCGATATGCAATGGCAAGATAAACCAAGTTTTTTAATTTGTGAGGCGGTTTTAAAGTGCAGATTTGAGGTTGTAGAGGCGTTAGTTGAAAATGGAGCAAAGCTAGATATTTTAAGAACAGATGATGTTTTCCACCCTATCCATTTGGCAGTATGTTATAATAAAATAGATATGGTTAAATTATTTATTCAGAATGAAGTAGATTTATTAGCCAAAGATGCGTTTGGATATACGGCTTTGACTATTTCTGTATCAAATAGTAATTATGAGGTTGCAAAACTGATATTAGATAATTTAGATGATTCAGAAATGGCTCAATTTGAGAAGGATTTTGGATTATTTAGAGCGGTTACGCAAAGCAATCGTGAAATGGCAAAGATATTGCTAGATAATGGTGCAAATCCAAATGTTAGGCATAGTGCATCAAGATTAACTCCGATACATGTTGCCGTTAAGAAACCGCATATAGATCTCTTAAATATTCCGCTTATTAATCTATTAATCGATTCTGGGGCGAAGCTTATGGACCCAGAATATACAGAGCCTGAATTTAAGGGGGCTGAGAATTTTGTGCGGGAGTTAATTAAGCAGAGAAAAATTACAAAAGAAATAAAAGCCGCTTCAATTCAGATATCTTCAGTAAAAAGAAAAATGGCGAAGAGGTCAAAAATTACTGGGTTTAAAAAAATATAGGGAGATAAATTAATGTATGATGATGATAGTGTAGGCACTCATATTAAAAATATTAGTTCAGCTGATTTAAAGAAAAAATATGCTCA
>CALDHH010000160.1 GCA_937941575.1 uncultured Alphaproteobacteria bacterium
AAACCAAATAACATCAATTTTTTTAAAGGTTAGAAGTCCAATTGATTTAATGAATATGCCCCGTAAAATTAACCAATCTTCTTACGTAATGGCCGCTGTTCCTTCATATGAGATTAGCCGTTTTACGAAAAGCCTTGGGATAGGTCGACAGTTAATTGTCTTTTTGGGAATTATTTTTGTAATCTTATCATCTTTAATGTTATGGGCTACTTTATCTTCTAGCCTTGCTTTACGTCGATATGATCTTGCTTTATTAAGAGTCTTAGGTGCGCCTCCACATCGTCTTTTTAATACTGTTATGATTGAAGCCATGCTTATAAGCGGTATTGGTGCCTTGATTGGTATTATATTGGGACATTTAGTTGCCTATTACACAATCATATCCGTTGATAGTTTACGTGGCTTTACTATGCCTAACACAGTCCTTAAACCAAATTCAATGGATATATGGTTTATTGCTCTTTGCCTTTTCTCTGGCTTATTAGCGTCTCTTATACCTTCAATAAGTGCTGCTCGCACTGATATTGCCAAGCTTTTATCAAGAGGTTCTGTATGAAATTATTAAATTCATTACTAATATTGTTATTCCTAGTAAAACCAGTATATGCCATCACTACTGAAGAGTTCATTCATGATAGTAGTAGAGATCTTACAGATTATATTACTGAATTCGTCGATATTCCAAAAGGTGGATTAGATTGGAAATTATTCGGCAAAACTAAAGAAATTAATATAGAGACCACTACCGAAGATGGTTATGATAGCACCTATACCAAACCAGAATTCCAGCCAGAATTGAAAGCTCTTGATGGTAAGGAAGTAAAAATTAAAGGCTATATGTTTCCATTGGGAGAAGAGGAAAAGCAAAAATTATTTTTATTTGGACCATTCCCTTTATCTTGCCCTTTCCGATATCATGTAGGACCACCTTTAGTAATTGAGGTACATGCCAATAAAAACCCTATAAAATTTGATTATGAACCAATTACAATTATAGGAAAGCTTGAACTTGTTGATGAAGATCCAGAATATAGCATCTTTTACCGCCTTAAAAATACAAGGCTCTCGAAATGAAGAAGGAAGCTTTTTTAGAAAATGCCGCTAAAATAATTCTAGTATTATGGTTGATTGGGGCAGTAGCCTATTTAATAATAAAGTTCAAAATTCCAGATCAAGGTAATCTTATTGATAATACTCTAACTTATACAAGTTTCACTTACACAAATGACATCCCAATAAATTTAAAACCCTCGCCCGAAGATGTTGTTAATTCAATTTCTGAATTCGTTAAAACGCCCGTGGGAGGGCTAGATTGGAAATTATTTTCTAAGACTAAAAGCATCCCATATAGCTACAAAAACAATGAAGGCAAAGAATTATACGGTGTAAAGCCCCAATTCCCAACAGGATTACACAATATTAATGGTCAAAAGATTAAAATACAAGGCTATATGTTTCCATTAAGTGCTGGGGATAAACAATCAATATTTATGCTCGGGCCTTTTCCAGTAAGCTGCCCATATCATTACCATATAGGACCCGCATTAGTTATAGAAGCACATGCTTTAAAAGAGATTAAATTTGATTTTAAAGCAATTAATTTAGAGGGTATTTTAGAGCTTGTGCCAAGAGATGACGAATATAATTTATTCTATAGATTAAGAGATGTACGTGTAATTAAATAGTAAAATAACATTAAATTATAACCCATGCTAAAAAATAAATAAGCTAGCCATATCTTATTTTATACTTACGCGAAGATTAATTTCTCTTCCTATTTTCAACCCTAACTTGTAGGGTATGTTCTTAACTAATATTCCATTATATTATTTCTCTAAATTGCAAGAAAAGGCACATAATATGAATTTAACTGCAAAAGTAATTATAGGAATGGCCATCGGTATTGCTGTCGGGTTAACTATAAATTTGATGGGCTTAAATGCTGAAGGATCACTTATCAACGAATATGTGGTCAACGGTTTATTTCATGTCATTGGAAAGATGTTTGTTAATGCATTAAAAATGCTAGTCGTGCCTCTTGTGTTATTTTCCCTGATCTGTGGTGTTTGTGGAATTGGAGATATAAAGCTTCTCGGGCGCATTGGTACCAAAGCATTCGGGCTTTATATGCTAACAACTACTATTGCCATTGCGACTGCTATTGCCATTGCAGGATCAATTGGGATTGGTAAGGGCATGAATGCAACAACAACTTCTGAATTCTCTGGCAAAGATGCCCCAGCATTGTCACAGGTGATAATAGATATAATTCCGACCAATCCCATTAATGCAATGTCCCAAGGTGAAATGCTTTCAATCATTTTCTTCGCCATATTATTAGGCATTAGCATTTTGATGGTTGGAAAAAAGGCTAGGCCTATTATTGACTTAGCCGAGCTATTAAACGAAGTAATGATGAAGATGGTAAATATCATCATGGCTCTTGCTCCTTATGCTGTATTTTGTCTTATCGCCAAAGCCATGGCAAATCTAGGTATGGATTTACTCGGTCAACTTATCGGTTATGTCTTGGTATTAATTGGTATTTTATTATTCCATTTATTCGTTACTTTGCAAATCGTACTAAAAATATTCTCTGGCCTAAGTCCCAAGATATTTCTTAAGAAAATTAGAAATGCGCAGGTATTTGCTTTTAGTACATCAAGCTCAAATGCCACCATTCCAATAACTCTCCGAACAGTAACGGAACGCATGGGAGTAGGAAATTCAGTAGCATCCTTTACCGTGCCATTTGGTGCAACGATTAATATGGATGGTACAGCCATTATGCAGGGGGTTGCCACTGTATTTATTGCTAATCTCTACAATATCGATCTTGGCGTTGCTGGTTATCTTACCGTTATTATGATGTCAGTATTCGCATCGATCGGTACTGCTGGTGTTCCAGGGGTTGGCCTGATAATGCTATCAATGGTATTTGCCCAAGTTGGACTACCTATGGAGGGTATCGGTCTTATCTTAGGTGTTGACCGCCTACTTGATATGGTTAGAACGGCTGTAAATGTTTCAGGTGATGCTGTTGTCTCAACTATCGTTGCCAAAAGCGAAGGCAATCTTGATATTGCCATATTCAATGACCCTGATGCAGGTACTCTTAATACAACGGATGTGAAACCTCTCCCCAGCTAAAATCAAAGGATTGGATAAACTTATATTCTAATATAAAGAGTAACTTAACCCTGCTTTAATCGGTTAAATTTTTGATATTTACTTTAAAAAAAGGAAGTATCTTTTCTACAATAATCTTTACGCCATCATTATTGGGATGAATACCATCTGCTTGATTGAGCTCTTTATTTGTTACAACCCCATCCAAAAGGAATGGGTATAATGGAATCTTATATTTCTCTGCTAATTTAGAATAAATAATATTGAATTTTTTAGAATATTCTGCCCCTAAATTCGGCGGAGCAAGCATTCCAATTAGTAAAATTTTTATATCGGGTTGTATTTCACGGGCTTGTATGATGATTTTTTCTAAATTATCTTTTGTGAAATCTGGGCTAACGCCTCTTAATCCATCATTTGCGCCAAGTGCGATTGCTAAAATACCCACTTTATCTACAAGTGTCCATTCAAGCCGTTCTAATCCACCTTTGCTTGTATCACCCGAAACGCCTGCGTTAATTACCGATATATTTAAATTATCTTTCCTTAATGCTTTTTCTAATTGTGATGGGAGAGAATATTTTTCTTCCAACCCATATCCCGCAGTAAGGGAATCTCCTAGCATAATAATTTCTACAAGTTTGCTAGACTTTTCTTCTGCTCGTGCTATATCTATCGAAGGTGATAACAGGTTGAAACTAATAAAAAACAGAATAAAGATGGATTTCATTATGGCTCCAAAAAAATTAATACATACAGAAAATCTATCCTTAGAATTAGGTTCTAAGGATAATAAAGTCAAGATATTAAACGATATAAATCTAACCATTTTTGCGAAAGAAAAACTATCGATTATTGGCCCTTCTGGATCTGGGAAAACATCTTTAATGATGATTTTATCTGGATTAATGACTCCAACATCTGGCGGTGTTTTATTCCAAGAACAGCCTATCCATAAACTAAATGAAGATGAATTAGCCCAATTTAGGCAAGAACATATCGGCATTGTTTTTCAGAATTTTCATCTTATTCCATCATTAACAGTATTGCAGAATGTTGCCTTTCCACTTGCTCTATCTGGAGTTGATGATGCCGAAGAAGAAGCAAAGAATTGGTTAGAAAAACTTGGATTAATTAAAAGAATTAGCCATATGCCCACACAGCTTTCTGGGGGAGAACAGCAAAGAGTTGCACTTGCTCGCGCACTTATTATGAAGCCTTCAATTATTTTGGCCGATGAGCCTACTGGAAATCTAGATCAAAAAAATGGAAACATTATCACAGAGCTACTTTTTGACATGGTTAATGATTTTGACACGGCACTTGTTTTAATCACCCATGATGAAGCCCTTGCTCAAAAAACAGATAGAATTATCCAATTAGTTGACGGAACAGTTACAGAGGATTCTGCTGTTAATCGCTGAATTATAAATCATGACAAAAACAAAATTTTCATTTCTTTTAAAAACAGCTTGGCTGGAGACCATCTCTAACTTACGAGATTTCCGAGTTATGATCATGTCTTTATTCTTGGGCATCTTTGTTATTAGTTTGATATTTAACATCACAGCAGCCCTTGAAAATGGCTTGCGCAAAAACGGAAAATCTATTCTAGGTGGAGATATATTAATTAGGCAAATTTATCAGCCTATAAATACAGATCAAATCCAGTTTTTAGAACAGCAAGGAAAACTATCTAAATCAATTGAAATGCGAGGATTGATTTACAACCCAGATAAAGAACAAGCTGGTCTTTCAGAAATCAAAGCCGTAGATTCATCTTACCCACTTTTTGGTAAAATTGAACTTTTAAATAATGGCGTAACCGAAAATATTAATGAGATTTTGAAATCTAAAGAAGGTAAGCCACCATTTATTATTATGGATGTTGCATTAAGTGAACGTTTAGAATTAAAGATTGGTGATAGCGTTAATTTGGGATCCACTCAGTTTATTTTAAAAGATAATATTATCTTTGAACCAGATCGTGCGGGTGGTTCTACTTTTGCTGTTGGCCCTAGAACTATGGTCAATATTGACGATATCAAAACAACCGGATTAATGGCAGAAGGAGCGCAAATCTATCATAAATATAGGCTTGCTCTCGATAATCCAGAAAATATTGAGGAATTTGAAACTAGCCTGAATGAAACCTATCCAGAAGCTGGCTGGCGCTTTCTCAAATATACAAATGCTAGCCCTAGAATTGAGAGATTTCTTGAACAGCTTTCCTTATTTTTTACCTTGGTTGGCCTATCTGCTCTTTTAATTGGCGGTGTTGGTATTGGTAATTCTACTAAAGTAGTTTTGGAAAAAAGAATGGCTTCTATGGCAGTAATGAAAACCCTTGGCGCGTCATCTTCTTTTGTCTTTAAACTATGGATGCTGGTTTTAATATTTACAGCATTTATAGGGATATTCCCCGCCTTATTCTTGGCTCATATCTTACCCTTTATTATTTTTGAAGGTATTGGCCATCTTCTCCCCGTCCCTGCTGTCCCAATAATCTCAATGCTAAATATTGTTAAAACCTTATTCTTAGGCATTTCAATCTTATTTATTTTCTCAATCTTAACTCTCTCAATTGCCGCGCGGGTTAAGCCAATAATGTTATTGCAACAAAATATGATGGCAAGTATCCAAGGTATGGCTAGCAAAAAAGCGATGATTGCATTTGCTCTTATAGTATTATTTTTTATTATTGTTATTGTTGGCACTTCACCAAGACCAATATTCAGCCTTTTATTTATAGTCGGAGCAATATGTACCTATATAATACTAAGAGTAATAAGCTGGATTTTGATCAGTTTATTAAAGCCTCTAAGAAATAGTAAAAAGACCATAACCCGTTTGGCAATTTTATCACTAACCAAGACAGGCAATCAGACCCTGACAATATTAGTGTCTTTGGGCTTGGCTCTAACTCTTTTTACTGCCATCGCATTAATAGAGCATAATATTAAAAATAGAATCGCCAATGATATCCCAGATAAAGCCCCTGCATTTTTCTTCATTGATATACAAAAATCACAAATGGACGAATTTGAAAAAATGATCCTTGGGGTTAAAGGCGTTGCAGATCTAAACAAAGTACCAAATTTGAGGGGTCGTATCAGATCGGTAAATGGAAAAGATCCAGAGGAGGCATTAGTTGATCAATCTAAACGATGGTTATTACGTGGGGATCGTGGCTTTACCTATTTAGATAATAAACCAGATTACAGCGAAATCCTTGCAGGTGAATGGTGGCCTGATGATTATAAAGGTCCAGCAATTATCTCCATCGTCGAGGATGTCGCATTGGCATTTGATATTGGAGTTGGCGATCAATTAACTATTAACGTTTTGGGTCGGGATATAGTAGCAACAATTGCTAATATACGAACAGTTGATTGGTCAACGATGACTATCAATTTTGCCATTACCTTTGGACCAGGTGTTTTAGAAAAAGCCCCACATAGCTATCTAGCAACCATAACAGCACCAGAAGAAATTGAAAATAAAATCCTAAATCAAGTTGCAAAAAACTTCCCTAACGTAACTGCAATTCAAGTTAGGGAAGCATTGCAAATTGTTACCAATATTCTTGAACAAATAGCCATGGCCATGCGAGTGATCGCTTCATTGGCCTTGGTAACAGGTATCCTTGTGCTATTTTCTTCTATTTTATCGTCCTTTCGACAAAGAAGGTATGAGACAATTCTTATGAAAGTTTTAGGCATTACCCCTAAAATAATCAGTCAGGCCGTGCGGATGGAATTTTTTATCTTAGGTGCAACATCTGGGCTTCTGGCTCTTATACTCGGAAGCCTTGCTGCATATTTAATTGTTGTCTTCGTTATGGATTTCCCGTGGATCTGGAATATAGGGATATCTCTCTCAATAATACTATCTTCTTTATTCATTACTTTCTTATTTTCATTTTGGGCTCTATCAAAAATATTACAAACCAAGCCTAATGATTTCCTACGAAACCAATAAATATAGATGTTAGAAAAACGAGTCTAAAACAGAAATATTCTTTTGATTATCTTTAAGATAATCTTTAACATCTTTACTTATACTGCATCTGTTTAATAGAAATGAGTTATAAATAAATATGAATGAGAATATAGAACATCCACCTGGAATACATTTATTAATTGATTTATATGATGCAAGTAATTTAACTGATATCGATTATATAAAAAACACGCTAACCGATGCTGCAAATATTTGTAATGCAAATATATTGGAAGTTAATGTTCATTCATTTGGCGAAGGCGAAGGCGTGACAGGGGTTGCAATACTGTCTGAATCGCATATCAGCATCCATACATGGCCAGAGAATAATTATGCCGCAATTGATATCTTCCTTTGTGGAACAAATAATCCCAATTTAGCAATTAAATTATTGGAAAAAAGCTTTAATACAACTAACATCATTACCAAAGAAATCATTAGAGGGAAAAAAACTTAAGTTTATGACATATTATGTCTTGACATTTTATGTCATAAACTGTTATAGTAATATTATAGATTAATTAGGAGAAAAAGAATGAATGAATTAAGTACTTTAGCAAATAGACTAGCAGAAAAAGGCAAAGAATCAGGTAACGGCTTTCCTTTTGAAGTTAACCCAATTCCAGGCGAAGTAGAAGTATTACAGATAGTAATTGAAGATAGAGAAGAATTACCAATATTCATCTCTGTATCCGAAGAACAAATACTTTGTATGTCTTATTTATTTAAACAAGATGAAATCAAATCTGGAAAAGAAAATGAAATTAATAAAGCAATGTTAATCGCAAATATCTCAATGCCTTTATCAGCATTTTCTTTAATTGACGATCAATATGTTATTTACGGTTCATTATCGGTGAATTCAAGCTTGGATGATATTACGCATGAAATTGAAATATTATCCGATAATATCTTGGAATCAATCGAAGCAATGAGAGAATATTTAAACTAAACCTAAAAGGAGGTTATATAAAATGTCATTAATTACAAAAATACTTACAGCATTACGTGGTGGAGCCAGAGAAGTTGGTGAAAGCATAGTTGATAAAAACAGCATCAGAATTTTTGAACAAGAAATCAAAGATGCCCAAGGTCAAATCGACAAAGCAAAAAGAGATTTAACTGAAGTTATGGCCAAAGAAATGCAGGCTGCAAGAAAAGTTGAAAATATCCAAGCGGATATTATAAAACACGAAGATTATGTGGGAAAAGCATTAGCAGATAATAATGAAACACTTGCATTAGAAATCGCAGAAAAAATTGGAGTATTGCAAGCTGAAGCTGATATCCAACAAAAAGCTCAAGCAAGTTTTGAAAATCATACCAATCGCTTAAAAGGCATGATTAAGAAAACTACGAAAGCTTTGGCTGATATGGAGAGACAGTTCATAATGGTTAAGACAACCGATAGCGTACAAAAAGCAACTGCTGCAATTACAGATAATTATGCTTCCGGTTCATCAAAGCTATTAACTGCCAAAGAATCTCTTGATCGAATTAAAGAAAAACAAGCTGATTTAGAAGATAGACTATCTGCTGGTGAAATCTTACAAGATGAATTTGACGGTACTGATGATTTAGATGAGAAAATGAAAGCTGCTGGAATTATTGAAGGCGATAGTAAGGCACAAGATATCTTAGCTAAATTAAAAGCAAAGCAGGGTTAATCTATAATGTTTTCAAAATTAAAGCGTTTATTTACAGGTAGTGGGAGTTCTAGCAGAGTAGTCTCCCACCCTGCTGATTTAGCCAAAGGCGATATCATTGTATTTGGTTATAGTGATATTTTAGAGCTAACCGAAAACCAATTCCAAATATCTAAAGTTAATACATATATGTATGGCGATATGGCTTATCCAGAATTGGTATTAAAAGATCGATCAAAAAACATAATCTATATGATGGTTGAAGATGAAGATGGCGAAGAATATCTGGCAATAAGCAAAAAAATACCAAAGAACATGGTTAATGATATTATTTCAAAAGAAGATATACAACAGATCGTAAAAGGTGAATTTTCTGGCGATATAAAATTAAAAGCCAAGCCGATTGGAATGCAGCCTGAATGGTTTGAATATGAATATAAACTTGTTGATAGAAATGTTAAAGGATCATTTATCTTGGGCGATGCTAGATTGCTTAGCGATGAAGAAATGAAAAAACAGCAAAGATTTAATTCTTATATATTTGAAGATAGCACATCTGAATTTGCCCTAGAAGTTGAAGTATACGAAACAGGAGAAGTTGAACTATCTGTAACAATTTATGCTGATTTAGAAGAAATCAAAGAAATCTGGCCTGCTGCATAAAACCCACCAGTTCCCTATAAAAGGTATTTAACTAAATTGACGGATAAAAAAGAGAATAGCAAAAAACAAGTTAAGGCTACTCAGATTGCTTTTGAATTAGAGCAAGTTATTGCCAAGAAAATTCAGAAAATGGCCATAAAAGAAGGATTAGCTACATCTAGCCAGATAAGAAAATTAATTGGTCTAGAATTCTCCCCTCCTAAAAGGCCAAGGCTTACTATATCTTTGTCAGAAAATGACTATGAGATTCTAAGTAAAAAATATAACATTGATAAATCCGATACAATTGGTATAAAAAGGATGATCATGGCAGAATTGATAAAGATTACTGAAGAAGAATAAAATTAGAGAGATTTAAAATGAACTTACAAACTATTAACACACAAGATCTATTAAATATGCTGGCATTTATTGCCTTATACCTATTTTTATTCTTAGTATCAAAGATTATAAAAGAAATCTTTACCCCATATAATATGAGTGAAGAGCTTACCCAAAATGATAATTTTGCAATCTCCCTTACTTTATCTGGTTATTATCTAGGTATCGTTGCAATCTTCGTTGGATCATTACTTGGCCCAGAGAAAACCTTGTTAAAAGATTTGGTATCTGTATCTAGCTATGCTGTATTAGGTTTCTTGGCTTTAAATATATCTCGTTTTATTACAGATAAAATAATATTAAGAAAATTCTCTGCAATAGAACATCTTACAAAAGAAAAAAATATTGCAATTGGCCTATTTCAATTCGGTGCATATATTGCAACTGGTTTAATTTTTGCAAGCTCCATTGCAGGCGATAGCGGTAATATATTCACCGCCCTTGGATTCTTTATCATGGGTCAAATATCACTGCTATTATTTGTGTTTGTTTATGATTTTATCACTCCATATTCAATCCATAAGGAAATTGAGAAAAAGAATATTGCTGCTGGAATTGGAATAAGTGGTAATTTAATTGCCTTTGGTATAATCATTGCCAACGGTATTTATGGCGAATTTATTGGTTGGACTGATGGTATAATCAGCATGGTTCTTTTAAATATATTTGCATTTATATTCTTACCAATCATCCGAATTTTTGTTGATAAATTAATTTTACTAAAAGCTGATTTAAACAAAGAAATTATAGAAGATCAAAATATTGCCGCAGGTTTTTTAGAAGCCGTAATTGCATTTAGCTCTGCAATTGTCCTTGTTACTATATTATAAGGGATTATAAAATAGATGGCATATAAATTATCTGATCGAAAAAAAATTAATCAAAAAGAATATAAAAAGAAGATGCTTCATAGGTCTAGCTTAAGAAGAAGCAGCAATGGTAGATACCCAGATACCCGAAAATTAAAGAATAATGCAAAAACATTTTTTATATTCGGTATATTAAGCATTCTAACCGCTTTTATCTTTGGTATTAATATTGATGAACCAGTGGCACAAGAAAGAATAACAGCCCAAGAAAAAAATGCTAATAACGGATTTACAATTGTACCTGGCTTAGAAGGTTTAACCCCTTCTGTTACCCAAGCTATGCCCGAAGCAGAAGAAGTCTTAATCCCTCTAACTGTTGCAAGAAACAAGACAACTTATGAAATTGAGATCAAGGCACATAACATGCCCACTAACAGTTGGACAATTGCATCTGGAGAATTATTAGATAGCAATAAAGAATATCTATTCTCATTCTCACAGGAAATGTGGATAGAGACTGGACGTGATAGTGAAGGTCCTTGGAAAGAAACTGAAGACGATTATTCAATGAAGATTACCATACCGAAAGCTGGAAAATATTATTTAAGCTTTGATATCGAAGGAAAGCATAAATCACCACAGATAAATGTAAAAGTTACCCGCCAATTGGGCAGCACAATACCCCATTTCTGGTTAGGTATATTCTTAATAATAATTGGTTTAATATTAAACCAAAGAAGCAATAAGGCGTAAGGGATAAATAATGAGCAGAAAACTTCCAATTATTTTATTGATTATATATCTTGGATGTATGCCATTTGCCAGAAATGGATATGGATATATGGGCTATCACGGATTTAATCATGGGCCTTCATTCTTTTATTGGGGTGGCCCAAGAGTAAATCACAATCGAAATATTAGATCCGGCAGTATAGGTGGCTCATCCACCCGTGGCGGAGGCCCGAATAGTGGTAAATAGCCTAAAACTAGATATCCAAAAACAACAATCATTCGTTCTAATATATACTGCTTTTATTGCTGGCCTATGTTCAATAATCTATGAATTGCTAATTGCAACTACTGTATCTTACTTCCTTGGCGATAGTGTTAAATATTTTTCATTAACTATCGGTATGTATATGGCAGCTATGGGCTTAGGATCGCTTGCATCGAAATATATTGATGATGAATTACTCCATAAATTTGTAATTGTTGAAATTACCCTTGGTCTATTGGGTGGATTAAGTATCCCTGTTTTATATTTTGCCTATGCTTACACCAATTTATTTATTCCCACTTATGTGTTTTTTACGCTATCCATTGGGTTCTTAATTGGTTTAGAGATACCATTTCTAACCAGATTAATGGAAGATTATAATAAGCTTAAATTTAATATCGCCAATATATTATCCTTTGATTATTTTGGTGCCTTGATTGCAACCACCTCATTCCCGTTTATATTATTGCCGTTCTTTGGTGTATATCAGTCATCCTTAATATTTGGTCTTGTAAATATGTCGATTGGATTTGCAGTATTACTCTTCTTTTCTGAACAATTGGGGCAATATTCTGCTCGTCTAAAGAAGATTACCGCAATTTTAACTATATTTATTATCGCCATGATTTTCTTTTCTGATAAAGCATTAAAACAATGGGATAATGCTCTATACGAAGATCGAGTTATATTTTCCAAACAATCAAAATATCAGAAAATTGTTCTAACTAAATATAAAGAAGATGTAAGGCTATTTTTAGATGGCAACTTACAATTCTCTTCAGTTGATGAACATCGTTACCATGAATCATTAGTACATGTACCAATGTCATTACAATCAACTAATATACAAAGAGTATTATTATTAGGAGCTGGAGATGGCATAGCAGTTAGGGAGATATTAAAATATCCAAATATAAAAGAAATAATTCTAGTCGATCTGGATAATGAAATAATTGAACTTGCCAGAGAAAATAAATATATCTCAAGCTTAAATAAAAATAGCTTAAAGAATGAAAAGGTAAAAATAATTACGGCCGATGCTTTTACTTTTCTAAAAGAAAATAAAGAACAATTTGATTTTATAATTGCTGACCTCCCCGATCCAAATAATGATGTTTTATCCAGATTATACAGTAAGCAATTTTATAAATCCCTTCGGAATAATCTATCTGAAAACGGCGTTTTTGTTACCCAAGCAACTAGCCCCTATTTCGCTAAAAAAGCATTTTGGAGCATAGCTAAAACTATTGATAGCCAATTTGATAACATCTACCCATATCACGCAGAAATCCCATCTTTTGGTAATTGGGGCTTTATAATGGCCTCATCAATTAAAAAAGATATTCAGAACCCAGATATTGCAATTGATACAAAATTCATTGATGAAAGACTGCTCGAGCAGATGTTTATATTCCCAAAAGACATGATAGAGAATGACGTTAAAATCAACACAATCGATAATCCAATTCTCTTAAATTACTATTTAAATAGCTGGAAATACTATGCAAGATAGATCACAAAACTAAAATCTTCAAAATTACGCTAATTTATATATAAGAATATTCAGAAATCTTTATGTTTATATATTAGCATAAAATAAATAATATCAAAATCTTGACATATCCCAATTATTCATGTATATATTTAGCTCAGTTAAAACACGTATATATGGAAGTTTTTTTATAATATGAACACTAAGATTGATAAAAGCTTGGAATATCTATCATCAAATGAAGTTAGATCGCTAAAAGATCAATTTAGGGATAAAACAGATAAATATTTGTCTAAATTTATAACTGACGAAATGTCAAAAGATCATGTAAATGCCCTTAGATCATATATAAAGGCCTGCCATCTCGCCAGAAATGAAGATATAAATTTAGACCATATATCTAAATTACCTTTAAACGAAATACGCAATAAGACTAAGATTTTAGCAGATCCACTCTTTGATAAAACTCGCAGAAAAAAACATAGAAAAAGTGCAAATAATAGATTTAAAAAATTAGGTAGAAGTCTTCTAGGTACAAGTAATAGAAGATTATATTTTGAATTAGATCCCAATGCCAATAAATCAGAAACTGAGCTTAGAGTAGAAAAAGAACTAGCTGGAAAAGGATATATAATTCTCAGTTATAAAGATGGTTACGCAACAGATAAAGCTGGTAAACAGAAATTCAGAATAGGGAAATTAATCAAGGATAATGGTAACCTACTGGATGATTTCAAAAGAGATCAAAATTCAAGGGCATTTAATCAAGATACTTTAGAACCATCAGAACATCTATTAGTTTTATCGAACAGAGCATCAGATATAGCTTACATGTCAACGCGTAGAGCCTGGACATCATGTATGGCATATGATCACCGCCTTAAATATAAAAATCAAATCCCGGCAGATATAGAACATGGTAGCTTAATCGCTTATTTAGTTAAAAAGAGCGATCCCAATATTTATGACCCCCTATCCAGAGCCCTATTAAAACCATATTATAATGTTAATGGCGATGTTAAATATTACTTCAACAGGACCTATGGCCTGCATAATAACAGCTTTGTGAATCAGCTAAATGGTATAGTAACAAAACTATCTTCCAATGAATTCGGTTTATACAAGACGCATGGCGATATTTACAGGGATCATGGCCCTGATAAAATACCTAATATCGAAGAAGGCTTGCAAACAGAAGAGTTTTTAAATTCCATCGGTGTCAAATATAAATATAGCTTTTTCTCTGGAAACATCATTATTAAAGGTGACTTAGACCTATCTAACTTAGGATTAAAACAGCTGCCAAATCTTACTAATGTGGAGGTTAGGGGTAATTTTAACTGTGCTGATAATCAACTAACTTCCTTAATAGGTGCCCCACAAAAAGTAAAAGACTTTAATTGTAGAAATAATCAGCTAACCTCATTGGTGGGGAGTCCGCAAAAAGTAAGGGGCTTTTATTGTGAATGTAATCAGTTAACTACATTGCTTGATGGCCCAGAATCATCGAAGGATTATTATTGTAACAATAATAATCTAACCTCACTAGAAGGCGCACCACAGAAGACACAAAACTTTAATTGTAGCAATAATAAGATAGTTTCATTGCTTGGAGGCCCCAAATCATCCAAAGATTATTATTGTAGTAATAATCAGCTAACTTCATTAGTCGGAAGCCCAGAATCATCAAGAGACTACCATTGTAATAATAATAAACTAATATCGTTAGAGGAAGCACCACAGAAAGTAAGAAGCTTTTATTGTAATTCTAATAATCTATCGTCACTAAAGGGTGCTCCACAAAGAGTTTATGATTTTTATTGTGATCAGAATAATCTGACTTCCTTGGTTGGTGGGCCGCAAAAAGTCCGTAGTACATATTCCTGTAGTAGCAATAAGTTAACCTCTATAACTGGAGCTCCGCAAAGAGTTTATAATTTTTTATGTAACTATAATAATCTTACCTCATTAATTGGGGTACCAGAAAATTTTAAATGTCTTACAAGTGACTTTGGTAGCTTTTATAGTTTCAGCCAAATCCCTAGTAGCAATCTAGTTATTAAGAAGACCAACCCTAGAGCAGCAAAACCGATAAGATCATATCGTATATAAATTAATATTGACATTTTAATTGTTTCATGTAGCTTTTTCTTTAATATTCAAGTGGATAAGATATAGAAATTAAAATGTAACTATATTTACCATTTGCTCGAATACTTAGATGAACCACTAACCAAAAAACAAAGGAAATTATTATGGACTTATCAAAATTAGCTATCGGTACACTTATTGCAGGCGCAATGACTGCAACAATTATAGGCGCTTCTTCTGCTGAAGCTGGTAAAACAAAAGGCAAAGAAAAATGTTATGGCGTTGTAAAAGCTGGTAAAAACATGTGTGGCCGTGCAGATGGCAAACACTCTTGTGCAGCAGCTGCAGAGACTGATGGCGATAACCAAGAATGGCTTTACTTACCAACTGGTGTTTGTGACAAACTTGTTGGAGGATCTTTAGAATCTGGTAAAGGTGGCGCTACTGCTGCAAGCACAGAAAAAGAGGGTTAATTTATATTAACTATTCAAACTAATGTTATTTAACAATAATAAACTTTTACCATCGGGGCCAGATCATTTGGCTCCGGTTGGTATCGGTTATCGCTTTGAACATCATGATGACTTGCTTATTCAAAAGCCAGATATCGGGTGGATTGAAGTACATCCTGAAAATTATTTCAGTGGCGGTAAACCTCGTCACTATCTCGAAAAAGCTCGAGAACTCTATCCCTTAAGCTTGCATTCTATAGGCTTATCATTGGGATCAACAGAGGAAGTTAGCAATCTTCACTTACAAGAAATAAAAGAATTAATAGATATATTTGAGCCATTTAATATATCCGACCATGCTTCATGGAGCGCTAGTGGTAATGCCCATCTAAATGATCTAATGCCACTGCCTTATACCGAAGAAACACTTACTACTATTTGTCGCAATATTGAAAAAACACAAGAATTTTTCGGTCGTCAAATATTAGTTGAAAATCCATCCACATATATTTCTTTCATTGAAAATGAGATGAACGAACAAGATTTTATGAATGAAATGGCAAAACGTACCGGTTGTAAAATCTTACTAGATATCAATAACATCTATGTTCAAGCCCATAATCACGATAATGATCCGTATAAATATATTGCAGCAATTAATCCCAATTACGTGGGTGAGCTTCACTTAGCAGGTCATATGGAGAAAAGATTTGAAAACTCAGAACAAACTATATTAATCGATACGCATGGAGATTACGTATGTGATGGAGTATGGGATTTATATGCATTCGCTATATCAAAACTTGGCAGTATACCTAGTTTAATTGAATGGGATACTGACATCCCTGAATTATCAGTAATTGTCGCAGAAGCTCATAAAGCACGAGCAGAAATATTTAAGCAATTCCCTATCTCTGGGATAAAAGAGAGTTCTTCTACATGAAGTTAAACAAAGCTCAAAAATCTTTTAAAGATCATATGTTCTCAAAAGTAAGCATGGTTGAGAACCCAGAAGAAGAATTTTCTAATCTATTTAATATTGGTAAAATCCCTTTAGATGCACGTTTAAAAATATATCGTAATCATATTGTAACCACATTATCTAATGTTTTAGTTATGAACTTTCCGCTTGTTGAAATATTAACTGGAACAAATTTCTTAAAGACAGCAGCTAAACTATATTTATTTGACAACCCACCCACTGAACCATGTTTAGATCGATATGGTAACAGCTTTCCTGAGTTCTTAGCTAATTATAAATACGCAAGCCATTTGCCTTATCTATCTGATATAGCAAGACTTGATTGGAAAATGAATGAAACTAGAATAGCAAAAGATGATAATAGCTTACAGAGATCTGATTTGGCAGAAATTGCCCCAGAGGCTTATGAAACTATAATCTTCAAATTAAAGAAATCTGTAAGACTAATTTCATCTCCCTTCCCATTAGATAAGATTTATAGCCTGTGTGGAGAAAAAGAAGATAATGAAGATGTATTAGACATCAGCCCAGAGAAAACTTATATTCTAATCACACGTTATAATTGGGAACCTCAAATACGTAACCTGAAAGAATCTGAGTATAATTTTTTCTTGCTATTACAAGAGGAAAAGCCATTAGGAATTGCCTTAGAAGAAATATTAAAGAATTACCCCGAATTTAATTTCGTAGATTTTTTACAAAACTATATAGAGCTTGAAACTTTCTCAGCTGCTATAACGAAATAAGATCAGAATTAATTAAACAACTATTAGGAAAAGAAGATGATATTAAATATTGCGAAAAAGACTAACGAGACTCTCCAGCCATTGCGATCCATCGCAAATATTGTTGGATCACCATTATTTGACCTATCTGCAAGAATATATGTTGGTTGGGCTTTCTTTAAATCTGGCTTAAGTAGATTCAGCAGCTACACTAATGGAACATGGGAAGATCAAGTCTTCTTATTCACAGAAGAGCATCCTGTACCAGGTATCCCAGGTGAGCTAAGCGCTATTCTAGGCACAGGCGGAGAACTTATATTACCCGTACTTCTTGTCTTGGGTTTATTTGGTCGCTTTGCTGCAGCAGGTCTACTTGTTATGACTGCAATTATCGAATTTACTTACACTCATGCAACCGATCATATTTTATGGGCTTTCTTACTTGGGATGGTCTTAATTAAAGGTGCCGGCATGTTATCAATTGATCATTTCTTAGTAAAATGGTTGCGTTCAAAGTAATTTGAAATTATTTTAAATATATTACAAGGGGGAGAGCTAAGGTAAATTCCTTTCTTTTCCCCTTAATAATTACTAAATTATGTTTTAAAATATTCTACTAAAGCCTTTAATAATATAAATTAAGAAGGAACTATCATGCTTATGTTACCACAATGGATTATTAGCTCTTTAGAGTTACTAACTATATTATTTATTTTTGCCATTGGTGTTGGTGTTTTGGCAGTCATCATTTTATTTATAATAGATGTAAGGCAAACAGGTGATGCAGTTCGACGTAATTATCCAGTTCTTGGACGTTTTCGCTATTTATTTTCTGCATTAGGCGAGTTTTTTCGCCAATATTTCTTTGCAATGGATCGTGAAGAAATGCCATTTAATCGGGCAGAGCGAGAATGGGTTCACCGTGCGGCCAAGGGGCATAATAATACAATTGCCTTTGGCTCAACAAAAAGACTTACATCACCGGGGACCGCAATTTTTGTAAACTGCCCCTTTCCGACATTAGATGCGGATGGAACACATACAGAAGAACTACAGATTGGACCTTATTGTGAAAAACCGTATATGGCTGGATCGATATTTAATATTTCAGCAATGAGCTACGGATCCATTTCAACACCTGCTGTGCTTGCTTTATCAAAAGGAGCAAAAGCAGCTGGATGCTGGATAAATACAGGAGAAGGCGGATTATCCCCTTATCATCTTGAAGGTGGTGCAGATATTATCATGCAAATTGGTACCGCCAAATATGGCGTCCGCGATGAAGAAGGTAATTTAAGCGATAAAAAACTAAAAGAAACAGCAGCACATGAACAAGTTCGAATGTTTGAGCTGAAAATGAGTCAAGGAGCTAAGCCAGGTAAAGGAGGAATTCTTCCTGCTATAAAAGTAACGCCAAAGATTGCAGAAATCCGTGGCATCCCTGCTGGAGAAGATTCAATTTCTCCTAATCGTCACCCTGAAATTGATAATGTTGGCGAAATGCTTGATATGATTAATCGAATTCGTAAAACAACCGGTAAACCTGTTGGTTTTAAAGCTGTTATGGGAGCTTATGGCTGGTTAGAGGAGCTATGTACAGAAATTCAAAGCCGCGGTATTGAAAGCGCCCCTGATTTTATTACTGTTGATAGTGGTGATGGGGGAACTGGAGCAGCACCTATGGCCTTAATGGATAATGTCGGTCTAACCATCAAAGAATCTCTACCTGCAGTTTCAGATATTCTTTATAAATATGGATTACGTGAGCGCATTCGAGTAATTGCCTCTGGGAAACTCGTTACCCCTTCAGAAGTTGCATGGGCTTTAGCCGCAGGAGCAGATTTTATTAACTCTGCTCGTGGCTTTATGTTCTCACTTGGTTGTATTCAGGCATTAAAATGTAATAAAAACACTTGCCCAACAGGTATAACCACCCATAATAAAAGACTTCAAAAAGGATTAAATCCAGAAAATAAAGCAGTAAAAGTAGCTAATTACTGCCTAAATATGGTGCATGAGGTTGAAGTTATTTCGCATTCTTGTGGTGTCCGAGAGCCTCGCCGCCTACGCCGTCACCATGTCAGAATTGTTCAAGATAATGGACAATCTATCCCAATGAATGAACTTCACCCACGTCCAGATATTATATCCAACATTTCTGAAATTGCCTCTGTGTAATTCTATATGCTTTAATATTTTCATTGGATTAAAATTAAATACTTAACCATTCAAGGGTTTTAAGAAGAGATTTAATAAGCAAAAAAAAGAATTATTCTACTTAATATGTTTAGGCATTCCCTCTATTGTAAAAAGAAGACTTAAATCCCTCTCAGCATTTGGGCCACCGCTAACGCCACCCCATGTAGACCATGATGATCCATTATTTGTACTAAATTCAGCTCCAGCTTGCGTCCAGATATTTCTATTTCCAGCCAATCCCCAAGAAGTTGCTATACCCTGTGCTGCAAATAAAAACCCAGCATTCGCACCACCACTCAACTCAACTGAATAAGTAGCCCCCTCAACAAGAGGTATAGTCTGTCCAAATGAAGTATAACCCCAATCAAGACACCAGCTTGCAAGTTGCAGTGCATCTGTTCTAATAATATTTAAACATTGTGCTGACGGATAAACTGATCCTGTGGCAAGCACTGTGCCGCTGGCATCCTTTAAATCAGCTTGTAGAGGGCTACCATCTGCTGCCTCTAAATGACCATAATTCAACCAAAAACCATCAACCATTCTTGTTGCATCTTGGACTGTAAATTTCTGTCTTACTCTTCTATTTCCACCAACAACATTTCTATATCTTGTAACATAAATAGAAAAATAAACATCTCCCGTTCTAACGCCATCAGTATATACAACTTCGTACCATGAGATATTATCTTCATAAAATCTCCAGCCACTTTCTTGTCTACGCCTATAGAATACAGCTGCGGAATCATCTCCAAAGTAAGGGCCTCTTGCTGCTGTTGTAGATGGAGTCTGAGTTCTCCAAGGGTTTGAATAATAACGTGGTCCGTTCAATCCCTGCGCCCCTTGATTTCTTGGGCAAGCCCCTGCTTCAGAAGGGGCAATACTAGCTAATGCTGTACAAGTTGTAGGTGGGTTACTGTTAACGTAGACAAGATGATAAATAGTACCAGCTTGAACTTGCACGGGAGTTGTAAAATATAGCTTTGGCCAACCATCTCTGAAATTATCCATCGGTACATAAGAATTAGTTCTTCCAAGAGTTACGTTAGATGGAGTTCCATTGGCAGTATTTGTGCGTAATTCTACGTGAATTGTTCCACCATTTCCGACGCTATAAGCGCTACCTATTGTATATCCACATGTATATTGATCCAGATTATTATCCACACAATTACACCAAATGCTTCCAGGACCAAGTCTTTCACAACGTTCTATTATGTTTCGCATGTTTAATGTTCTATTATTATAACTAGTATGCGCAATCATCCCAGTACGTTCAGCCCGAAAACGACGCGAAGTTTCAATACCAATACCTGCATTCTGCAAGCCAACACCGGTCATATAATTCCCATAGAAAACACCGCCCAAAGGCAATTCCTCATCAATAACATCTGGCCAATCTCCAGCCGGCGGAGATAAGCCTGCGATTACCGGCGCGATAGTTAATCCACAACCAGAAGGGGTGGAGCTAGATAAGCTACTTGTTGTATTAACAAACAAGGTTAGAATAAATACTGTAAATATTGTAATGAGTTTACGTTTGATCAATTGAGCTAACCTTGTAATAGAGTTGATTTCACAATATATTAACTTCAAAATACAAACATGTCAAATTACGTGTATTATACACATCCTTAAATATCTATTAATCATTTGTATAATAACAATATATTTTATTATTAGAGTAGAAATAATAATTATAATATTATAAAGCTTTACAATTTTAACCTGTAAAAATAAAGGTAACCCTTACCATCTTTAAGGCTGATATATAACGGTTCCAAATAAGAATATCTCACAACTTATTATTAAATAATTTGATTGTATTCAATTATAATTAATGATATTTCTTGCTCCATGGATGAAGTAAATAAAGATAAAGATGAGTTCCCAGTAGATGGTATATTTAAGGCCATCGTTAAAGCAATTAACCCACAAGTAAAAGCTAATTTAGATACAAAACTAGTTCATAACCCCCCTGGTAAAACATTTATAGGATTAATTAAAACT
>CALDHH010000161.1 GCA_937941575.1 uncultured Alphaproteobacteria bacterium
GAAGTTTTTAATCAAATATACCAATCACCAAATAGCAAGAACGGTATCCGCAGTAATATGATTAAAGCCAAGAATTTATTGGAGGCTTCTGGCTGGATTATCAAAGATAATATTTTGGTAAATGAGGATAGCGGCAAGGAATTCAAATTTGAGATATTGCTAAATTCACCATTACAGAAGAAACTAGTATCATCATTTCAAAATAATCTAAAGAAACTGGGTATTATTGCGAATATCAGAGTAGTTGATTCTTCTCAATTCTCGGGGCGTTTGGATGAGTTTGATTATGATATGGTTCTATATAAATGGACAAATTCCCTATCCCCTGGAAATGAGCAGATGAATTATTGGAGTAGTGGTGCCGCGGATAGAAATGGTAGTCGTAATTACACAGGACTACGAAATAAAGCTGTGGATGAAATCGCTGATTCAATTGCTAGATCAATAACAAGACAAGATTTAATCGATAGAACCAAAGCATTAGATCGAATTTTAATGTTTGGCTATTACACAATCCCACTTAATTATTTGGGCAAAGATTTCGTTGCCTATAATTCAAAACTGAAAAGACCAAAAACCACGCCAATTTATGGTATGGTTCAAGAGGTTTGGTGGGTTGAATAGGTCGTAGGCTTATATTTTATTTTTTTTAGCTTGTGTAGTGTTTCTAATTATTTCATTCCCATTTCCTAATCCAAAAGGATTTTTAGTGTAATTGTATTTACTTCCAACATCAAATGTAATTATAAAGCTACATTCTTTTTTTGTATCTGGAAAAGGATTACCTATATAAACAAATTTAGATGTAGTTCCAACTCTTGGTAATAAGTCAAAGCCTTCTAAGTTAATTGATACATCGTTTTCTTCACAAGTTTTGTGTATTTTTGATAAAATAGGCCTTAATACTGCTAAATCTTTTCTTGTGATTGTATCAAAATCTAGATCTATTCCAAAAAAACTTGTTTTTGTATTATCTGGGCCTATTTCAAAAGAATTTGTTTTCACATTTTTGTTGTGATCTTGGGGGCTATTTTTTAATCTAATCAGCTCTTTTTCAAATTCTTCTAACTGCTGTTCTAACCAATCATGAATTTTGTTGATTTTTGCCTGCTTTTCAGCTTTTTTAGACGGTATAAGAGTATTTTTAAATGCATTAATTAAATATTTAATTTCACTGTTCATATGTTTTTTCCTTATTTTTTAAAGTATTAAAGTATTTATACTAGATCTAATAAAGTATGTCAATAAGATTATTCGGATATTTGAGGGTTTTTTGGTGGAGTAACCGTGGGTGCTTCTACATCTGGGGTTTTCTCATCAGCCTGAAGTGCTTCCTGTAAGTTTTTATCCGAGAATGGATTAATTGCGTGATTATATGGGTTGCCTGCATTGATTGAGATCATAAATTGACCTGTTGTAAATTCATGTGAGAATGAAGATATTGAAGTTGTTGCAACTCTTGGCAATAAATCAAACCCGTCTAAATTAACCTGTACATCACGGTTTTGGCAAATATCATGTAGCTTTGATAATGCAGGTTTCAGATGAGCAAAATCTTTTCTGGTTAAATCATCAAAATCAAAATCGGTTGATAATCTTGCATCAAAACATTTTGCAAGGCTTCCTTCTTTTCCCTTTAATTCTGTAATCTTATCATCAAGGCTATTGCTGATACTATTGATCCATGTTTCAAGAAGTTTTATTTTTCCCGAATTATCTGCTGGTTTATCTTGGGCTTTTTCTATGGAACCGCTGGATTTACCAAAATGGCTTAATATCTTTTTAAATACTTTGGACATTAATTTAACACCTTTTTAATTGTTTATTTGATATGGTGTTTACATGTATAAACTAGTTTTAACTATATGTCAAAAAATGTGTTTTTATTTAATTTTAAAAAATTATACTTGGCTTAATTAATAACTATGGTTATCCTAATGAATAGAAGAGTTTCTTATAAAATATAGCAGGGGTAGTAAATGGCTAAATTTTCGTTAAAAAATATTTTGAGTGTAGGTATTGTAGCTTTGATGGTTACAGGATGTACGCATTTTGACAAACCAGAGGGTGAGAATTATTGGCAAAGAATTGAAGCGCATTCTGCTTTATATCTAACTGGTCCAAAGGCACAACAAAGCTTGGAGCAAAATATTGCAACTTGTGTGCGTGAGATCGATGAATTGGTTGAATTGAACGCTTTGCGTGAAACAATGCCTCCTGCGACGCATAATGATTATCATGATGCATTGGATAGAAATAGAAAATTAGAACATTGGGACAGCCCATCGAGATTAGGCGACCATATGGCAGATCATAGCGATTTCCACGATTTTGAAAGCTGTATGCGATCAAAGGGTTGGGAACGTGTTAAATATGTAAGATATCAGCAAGCTGATTCTGCACAAAAAACATATGAGCATACTCAACAAATCCGTAAATATGGCGTATCTGGCGAAGCTGCAAAAGCTAAAGAAAAGCAAATTATAAAAGCTGCAAATACAGATGAGTACAACAGCAAAAATGAATAATTGTTAAAGTGAATTAGAAAAAGCCAGCTTTATAATTAAGTTGGCTTTTTTATTAAGAAAATAACATTGACATAAGGGTTAAGCGGTTGTATATTCTATATATATAAATATAGAATAATTAAATTTTAGAATTTAGAGCAATTAATAATGTCAGATAAAAAATATCAATTTGCTAAGGCTCATTATGCGATTAAGGTTGTAGATGCCATTGTGTCTATTGAAGAGAGCCCGGCTGATTTTAAAATCAGAGCTATAAAAAGAGCAGTTAAATCTTATAAAAAGAACAAAGATATAGAATCAGCAAATATTATATTTGATAAATTTGTTGAGATGGTAACTCCAGAATTAAAAGATAATGATAAACAGAGTAATAAATATAAATTCCTAAATTGGATTTGTAAGAAATATATTGCGGCACCGATAAGGCCAGAAGATTTTTATAAAATTAAAGAAAATATCAAAGGTTTTGAGAGTCGGGGAAAGCAATTATTCGCAGATGGTCAGAAAAATGATATTGGCAAAGTTAAAAGCTTGGAAGAATTAGCAGATATATTAAGACCATATCAACAGAAAACAGCCGAAAAGAAAGCCCAAAAATCCAAATTCTTTAAAAGCGATGATGAGCTGGATAAGATAAATGATGCAAGTACAATAATCTATGATGGCGATGCCGGTAAAATAGTAATGGTGCATAGCATGGATGCTTGTAAATTCTGGGGTAACCAAACTGAATGGTGTATTGCTGCGGAAAAAACAGAGGAGAATGCGTTTAATGGATATGATGAACGTAGCCCAATAATAATATATATACCAAAGATGACTGCTGCAGATAAACCTGCGCATGCTTGGTACTCCAATTACAAATCTTTTAAATTCGCAGCAGTTGATGGTGATTTATATGATGAGAATGATAAAACAGATGTGCCATCTCACCCAAAATGCTTAAAAAGATTATTAAATGCAGGCTTGGATGCATTATCAGGGCAAGTAAATAGCCAAAATTACTTAAAGAAATTTGGTCTAGCTGATAAAATACTGGCTGTGCAAGTTAAAGAAGATAATTATAAATTCACTGATAATGATTTGGATGAAATTATTGAAGAAATGGATGAGCAATCAGATAAGAAAGAAGCGGAAGTAGTTAAAAAACCTATACGTGGAACTTTTGAAAATGATAAGGTTTTGGCGATGGAAGCGGTTAGATATAGTTGGAAAAATATTGAATATCTATCTCCAGAGTTAAGAGATGATGATGATATAG
>CALDHH010000162.1 GCA_937941575.1 uncultured Alphaproteobacteria bacterium
AAGCAGCGAAAAAATATAAAACAAGAAAAAATTAGAGTTCTCGAAATTGGAAATAACAACGTAAACCACGATAATCAGCCAATGTTTAACGTTCCACCCATCAGCAAAGCATTAGTCTTAGCAATGGTTGCTACTCATCTACTATTTATCCTTGGTGGTTATCTAATTCCAGAATACAACTGGGCAGAGTTAAAAAACTTTTTTGCCTTTATCCCTGCCAATTACCTTGATTTTAATAATTTAGGTATCCAAGAGCTAATATCACCAATCACCAGCATGTTTTTACATGGTGATCTTTTCCATTTGCTTTTAAATGCTGCAATTTTAGTTGCTCTGGGATCAGGATTTGAAAGAATAATTGGTGGTAAAAAAATGCTAATGGTATTTTTTATAACAGGCTTAATTGCCACCGCCTTCCATTTCGTAATATTTCACAATGAATTAAATCCAGTAATTGGTGCATCCGGTGGGATAAGTGGATTATTGGGAGCATTCCTTTTACAACAACAAATGATGGGCAGGATGGGTGCTGGTTATAAAAAATTAGCCATCATTGCAGCTATCTTTACCCTTATCTCCTTCGTCTTCGTTCTAATCGAAAGCTCAGTCGCATGGGCAGTTCATATTGGTGGATTTTGGGCAGGTTTATTTTTATATAAAAAAATCCTGATCTCAAAGATCGGCCGCTAAAAAATTGGAACATAATTTAAAAGACATTCTCGGAATTATTGCCGTTATAATTGGGATAATAGCTGTTATACCCTATGTTATTTCTATTTTCAAAGGTCAGACTACCCCACATATATTTTCCTATCTTATTTGGGGTGTTACTATGGCGATAGCCTTCGTGGCTCAGATAATGAATAATGCAGGCCCCGGAGCTTGGCTAGTTGGATATGGAGCAATTACTTGCACCTTAATTGCAGTTTTAGCAATTAAATATGGTGAAAAAGATATTACCAAAAATGATTGGGTATTCTTAATCATGGCTTTGGCAATTATACCAATTTGGATTACTACAAAGAATGATTTTTTGGCAATTTTATTGGCTAGTTTAATTGATCTAATCGGATATTTTCCAACCTTCAGAAAGACCTATATAAAACCATATAGCGAGAATTTAACCACTTATGCCTTAGTCGGGACATCATATATCTTTGCCCTATTTGCCCTAACTGAGTTTAACTTCGTAACTTCCCTATATCCATTAATGGTATGTTTTATAAGCTTCGCATTCGTTGGTATGGTTTTATGGCGAAGGAAATTTATTTCACAATCATAAATAGTTGTGTATATTACCCTTCCTTGTGAAATACACAAAAATAGCATCTGAGAGAAAGCTTAAATTAATGATAGAATTTTCTATAAAAGAAATATTGGGTTTAATTGCTGTTATATTGGCAATATTAGCTTTTATACCATATACAATTTCTATCTTTAAAAGACAGACTACTCCGCATATATTCTCTTATATTATCTGGGGCGTTACTATGAGTATCGCCTTTGTTGCTCAGATAATAAATGATGGCGGGGCTGGGTCTTGGACTATTGGAGTTGGGGCAATTTATTGTAGTGCAATTGCTATTCTAGCAATTAAATATGGCGAAAAAAACATTACCAAAAAGGACTGGCTATTCCTATTTATGGCTTTATTAATTATCCCAATTTGGATTACAACAGAAAATGATTTACTAGCCATCATACTTGCCAGTCTACTTGATGTAATCGGCTTCTTACCAACTTTCAGAAAAACCTATATAAAACCATATAGTGAGAATCTAACCGCTTATATATTGGCTGGAACATCTTACTTTATATCTCTATTTGCCTTGGCAGAATTTAGCTATACAACATCAATCTATCCATTAACCTTGCTTATAATAAGCGCCTTATTCGTTGGTATGTCTTTATGGCGCAGGAGATTTATTCCAAAACCAGTTACCAGATAATTTAAACCTATCTAGAGTTTTTAAGAACAGGCTTTGGGCTAGTTTTAGGCTCAATATTAGGTATCTTATCTTTAAAGAATTCTGATAATTCTGTTTTATTACGATCTTCTGCAATTTTTAAACCAGCCTCAGGGCTTACCCCTAAATCCAATAATTTAATAATTATATCTTTATTATCCTGCATAATTGCCCAGCGCAAAGCGCCATTATCATCGGCATTAATATCAGCCCCTGCATTAACTAAAATATCAAATAGCTCTGGATGGTTATAATATGCAGTATATCTTAATGCAATATCATCTTCGTGATGGATGTCAAAATCACGTTTTATATATTCTTGCATGCTTTCAACATCACCGGCTATTGCAATTTCAATTAATATTCGTTTATGTTGTGCCACTTGTTCAGCCATTCTATCGGCATTCGCTTCTTCATTGGCACGTTTAATCGAGTCTAATCTCTCTAACGCCCAATTAGAGCCCTTATTTCCTGCAATTTTATGAACTTCATCAAATAAATCAAAGGTTATATTCTCAATATTATCCAATATATGGATAAAAGCGTAATATGATTTATCATCTTTTGCACAGAATTTTAATAATTCCTCTGCACTACCATTTTCAATATCTGGATATGAGCTAACTATCTTACCAATCATCTTAGCATTATTGGTTAATATTGCCCTAATCAATGGCTCATCATTATATTCATTTGGCTTTAACCCAGTTGCCTCTACTAGATCAAATAGGTCTGAATTATTCCTAATTACTGGATAAACAAAAGCATTTTCAAATTTAATCTCTGTCTTATTTTCAACTAGAAGCTTACAAAGTTCTAGATCCGATCTATACAAAGCCCATTTAATCGCAGCTGAATTATGCGTATTTACATCAGCCCCAATTTCAAGTTCATATCTAGCTTTATCAATATCCTGATCTTTGATGGCTTGTATGAAATCACTATTTTTATCTTCTTGTTTCTTTGCCACTTTACTAAAAAACTTCATTTAAATACGCTCCTTGAAATTTATTTTCATATAAATATATTATTATGTTATAGTATATTCAAACGGTAAGAGTCAAGCCGCTGTTATAAATGGGTATTTTATTTATATGGATATGGGTGTATTTAAGCAATGAATAATTTAGAGAAGCAGAAGATTAGAGAAGCTATATATCTTTGCATACGAGATAATGACTTAGATAAATTAGAAGAGATCTTAGCCAAAAAAGAGCTCGATATTAATGAGCATGACTACAAATTAAAAACACAATTACCATTATATTATGCTACAAGATTTAACAATCTAGCGGCGATGAAATTATTAGTCACATATGGTGCAAATATTGATGAATTTGATTTAAGAGATGATAATTCAGCTTTAATGACTTGCAGCAAATTAGGTCATATTGAAGGGGTTAAGTTTTTAATATCAAATAATGCAGATGTAAATAAATCAAACCTTAATCTTACCTCTCCATTAATGGTAGCAGCCTATGCCAATAGATTTGAAATAGTCGAATTATTATTAGATAATGGTGCAGATATAGAGCATAGAAATAAATGGAACAACAATCTTATTGGAGCGTTAGAGAAAAGGAAAGATAGAGTTGATATGGTAAAATTCATACAATTCAAGATTAGAGATCTAGCCATGAAATCAGAAATTGCATATAATTCTTCAAAGAAAGAAATAATCAAAGGCAGAAAGATAAAAAGAATATCGGG
>CALDHH010000163.1 GCA_937941575.1 uncultured Alphaproteobacteria bacterium
CTTATATAAGCTGTAGTGAATTACCGAACTCTATAAAATTCTCTGAAAAGCCAATGTATTGTAACAATACTAACGCCAAAGTGTCTTTTATGATTAAAGGGCAGAATTTAGTCGGTTTAAAGAAGGAATCAGTAAAGCTTAGCCCATTAATGATAAACGGGAGCGATATTAGTAAGGATCGTAAAGGTAATCCGACTTATTCTTTGGGTAGTTTCCCTAAGGTTACAGATGATGCAGAATATCTAATTTTTGATTTGGAAATGAAGAAAATTCCTTTCGGACAACTACAAAATGCAAAAATAAATGGCGCAATTGATATTTTAATTAGTGAAAAATTAGCTGAGTTTTCTAAAGAAGTGGATTTAGATAAGCCATATGAGATAAAGCTTGGTTCATTTACATTGACTAATAAACCATCATCAAAAATGGGTGGAGCGCTTATGGACGGATTACTTAGTTCATCTAAGGATGGTACAATAAACGTAAAAGTCACAGGTAATCTGGATTCTTTTTTATCTCTTGAAGTTAAAGAAGGTGATACAAAGATTCAACAAGGATGGTCTAGCTGGACAGATACCACAAAAACTATTAATTTCCAAAAACCAAAACAATCCAAAGTTACCCTTCACCTTAAATATTGGGATAATTTAAAACAAGAAACTGTAAAATTCTCATTTTAGATTTGTTTAAGCTGCCTTGGATAACTATTTTGCAATATGCTATTGTTATAAATGCTTATATTAATTTAAAAGGAGTTTAAAATAATGAAATTTAATAAGGTTACCAATATAATTAATAAAAATAATTTTGATAGATCTGAAACTGGTGAGTTATCATTCTTAGTGCAGGCTTTCAATTCATCTGCAAAAGAAATAGAGGGTATGGATGGAGTTAAAGTTCATACAGAGATAAATATTAATGATGAAGAAAAAATATTATCAGTAAGAACAACATATAATGGTTTAAAGAAAATAGATAACCTAGCAGGTGTTAAGAGAATAGAATGCTCTAGTTGGGTTTAAGGCGATGGATTGTCCTAGTTAATAAATTAAACTAAGATGTATTAAAGAAATCAAAATTGGCAGAGCTATCTCTGCCAATTTTTTTGTGATTTAGATAATTTATGAATATAGAGCCCGAATGGAATGATTAGGCAAAGGAAGCTTAAGGATATCCAAACATATATAACCCCATTGAAATTTATCCATGATAGATTATCTGCAATCTTATCAAAATCTCCGGCACCATGCCCAGCTTTTTGTTTAAAATATACAGCTCGATAGGCATCATTCTTGATTAGAGAGATTCCAGATATTAAACAATGGAATATAAAGCCAAAGCCAAAGATTGCATGTAATGGTCTTTCAATCCCAGTTTTTTCAACTGTATTATTCAAGAATCTATATAAAAATAAGGCTGCAATTATTGGTTCAATTCCAGGCCCCATAAAGCTTATTATTGACTCGTGTATTTCAGTGAACGCGGTGGCTAGATTAAATATCAAGGCAAGGATACAGGCAATTTGTAGCCCAATATAACCCCTCCAATAGAAAGCTCCGAATAGAAGGCTTAAATTTACTATGCCTAAAATTAAGTGATTTTGATCAGATAATTGCATTGCGTAACCGCCACCATGCTGAAAGTCAAACATTGGAACCGTTACATAGCCATAGAACCATGCAAAAATTGTATGTCCGATTTCATGAAAGAATACTTTGACGTAGGATAGAGTAACTCCAATCCAACCTAATGGAAAACCATTCGCCCAATCCCAAGATTTATCATTTAACCAATCATAGAATGATAAATTCATTAAGATTGCAAAAATAATACCAATGATTATAAGAGGGAAGGTCTTTGATAAAGTGATTGTTTCTCTATGCTTTTCTTCTGCTGTTTTGAATTTAATTTTGATTTTACTATCCTTCATTTGAAGTTTTAAATATTTAAGGTAGTAAATTTCTGGCACTCAGTAAATATAATTTTATTTACTTTTAAGGCTTGTTTGAATATATTAATGCTTATTAATCATATATAATCAAGGGAATTAAGAGAATGATGCCAATTATACTTGTTATACTATCCGTAATTTTAGTGCTGTTTTTAATAGCAATCGTATTAAGAAGGGTTGTTGAGACAAATGAAGTTCACATCGTTCAATCATCCAAAAAAACAACCTCTTACGGTAAAGATACTGTAAATGGTAATACTTATTACGAATATCCAAGCTGGTTGCCTGTATTGGGTGTAACAAAAATTGTATTGCCTGTATCTGTATTTGATTTAGAACTTTTATCTTACGAAGCATATGATGTTGGCCGTGTACCTTTTATTGTTGATGTAACTGCTTTCTTTAGAATATCGGATACTAATCAAGCGGCTCAGAGAGTGCAGAATTTTAATGAATTAAATGCTCAATTATTATCAATTACTCAAGGTGCAGTTAGAACTGTATTGGCAAGCTGTGACATTGACGAGATCATGCTAGAGCGTAGTAAATTTGGTGAGCAATTTACCAAAGAAGTAGAAGGCCAGCTAAAATCTTGGGGTATTTCAACTGTTAAAAATATTGAACTTATGGATATTAGAGATTCAGAAGGTAGCCATGTAATTAGAAATATCATGGATAAAAAGAAATCTTTAATTGAAATGCAAAGTAGAATTGAAGTAGCTGAGAACCTAAAGACTGCTGAGATCGCCGAGATTGAAGCAGTAAAAGAAAGAGATTTACAACAGCAATCAGCTGAGCAATCAGTTGGTGAGAGAACTGCCGAGAAAGATAGAGCAGTAAATGTTGCAAATGAGCAAGCATCTCAAAAGATTTTGGATCAGAAAAAAGTAACCGCAGAAAAAGATATGGAAGTTATAAAAGTCCAAGAAGTAAAACAAGCTGAAATCAATAAAAATGTAAGTATCGTAAAAGCCGAAGAAGATAAGGATACTACAATATTAATTGCTGAAGGTGCTTTGGAAGAGACTAAAAGAGTAGCAGAGGGAATAAGATTAGAAGGTGATGCGAAAGCGGAAGCTGAACGTGCGATGCAACTTGCACCAGTTAGAGCCCAAATTGAACTTGCGCAAGAAATTGGTGAAAATGAAGGTTACCAACATTACCTAATTTCAATCGAAGCCGTGCAAGCCAATAAAGAAGTGGGTATTTCACAGGCAGCAGCACTTGAAAAAGCAGAAGTAAAAGTAATTGCAAATACTGGTGAGCCAGTTAAAGGTGTCTCCAATGTTATGGAGCTATTTTCTACCAAAGGTGGAACTTCTATTGGTGGAATGCTAGAGGGGATTGCACAAACTCCTGAAGGAAAGACAATAATCAATAAATTAGTTAAAGATTCAGAGAAAAACAAATAAAAACCTCTATAATTTTTTTATCAAATAGTTTATTGTGCTCTCTATAATTACTTATATATATTTGGGAGAGCTTTACTTTGTCTGTAAAAATACATGAAAAAGAAGATTACGAAGGAATGCGCAAAGCTGGTCAGCTTGCGGCAACCGTATTAGACTACATTACCCCATTCGTAGATGTTGGTGTTACAACCGAACATCTAAATAATCTTTGTGATAAATTTACTCTTGAACATGGGGCGGTATCTGCACCATTGAATTATAAAGGGTTCCCAAAATCAATCTGTACTTCGATTAATCATGTAGTATGTCATGGTATTCCAGAAGATAGAGCTTTAAAAAATGGTGATATATTAAATATTGATATAACAGTGATCCTTGATGGCTGGTATGGTGATACAAGTCGGATGTTTACAGTTGGTGATAAAGTATCAAAAAAAGCAGAATTATTGATTGATGCAACATATGAATGTTTAATGCGTGGTATTGAAGTGGTAAAACCAGGGGCTACATTAGGCGATATTGGGCATGCAATTCAGACTTATGCAGAGCCAAAAAGATTTTCAGTTGTCCGTGATTTCTGTGGCCATGGTTTGGGGGAAGTATTCCATACAGAACCATCAATCCTACATTACGGTAGACCGGGTGAAGGTTTGGTATTGGAAGAAGGTATGTTCTTTACAATTGAACCAATGATTAATGCTGGTAAATGGCAAGTAAAAATTTTGGATGATGGTTGGACTGCTGTTACCAAAGATAGATCTTTATCGGCTCAATTTGAACATTCTTTGGCAGTAACTGCCGATGGCTTTGAGATATTTACTTTATCACCGAAGGGATTTAAGAAGCCACCTTATGTCTGATAATAAATTAGAAGAAAATAATGATAACCAGTATTATATAGGGCATAGAGATAGGCTTCGTCAAAGATTTGTAAAATCAGGCGCAGAAAGTTTAGAAGATTACGAGCTATTGGAACTTGCATTATTTCCATTTATTCCAAGAAAAGATGTTAAACCTCTGGCAAAGCAATTAATTGCTCTATTCGGTGGAATTGCAGAAGTTACTTCTGCTAAAGTAGCAGATTTAGAACGCGTAAAAGGCATAAGCTATAATACTGCTGTTGGATTAACTGGAATTAGTGCCTTTAATCAAAGATGTTTACTAAGAAAAATAGAAAGCAAACCGGTTTTAAAAAATTGGGATAGTTTAATTGATTATTGTCATGCTTCTATGGCACATGAAAAAGTAGAACAATTCAGGGTTTTATATTTAAACCGCAAAAGTGTAATTATCAAAGATGAAGTAATGCAACGAGGAACGGTTGATCACACACCCGTATATCCAAGAGAAATATTAAAGAGAACCTTGGAACTTGATGCTACTGCATTAATATTGGTTCATAATCACCCAAGTGGGGATCCGCTACCATCAGATTCAGATATTTCAATGACTGAAGAAATTATCAAAGCCCTTGATACTATTGGAGTTACTATCCATGATCATATAATCATTTCTAATACTGGTAATTATAGTTTTAAATCAATGGGGTTAATTTAATCTTTTTTCCAAGGATTTTAAATTTACTGCGTCTAACCTAATAAAGGGAGAATTTCATGCGTTATTTTTTATTTGTAATATTGCTATTTGTATCAACGGAAGCATCTGCTCTGAGTTGCGCTAGATTTGAATTTAATCAGGATTTTATCGATAAGTCGGAGATTATATTTGAAGGTAAAGCTTTAAATAAAATCTCAGCTAAAGATATAAAAAAATCGAAAGGTAACGATGTTTTTTTAGCGCCTGATATGAATAAAAAAGATAAATATCGCATTCAAGTAAGTAAAATCTGGAAGGGGTTGGCAGAAGAAGAACAAATTGAGATTGAAATGAATGGATATTGGGGAAATAATTTAAATATTGGTAAGGAAACTCTAATAGTTGCTTATACCAATAAACAAGGCAAATATGAAATTCCATTATGTGGATTTTATAGAGAAACCGACCCTATTGCCAAGGAGAGAGCTTTGTTAAAAAAGATATTATCTAAACAATCTATGGATAAAACTGATAAAAAAAGAACTAGGGTAGAATTAGAAGATGTATCAGATCAAACCTGTTCAAATGATAATGAATGCACTATCTATCGTGATATATGTGCCAGTTGTGGCTGTG
>CALDHH010000164.1 GCA_937941575.1 uncultured Alphaproteobacteria bacterium
GGCTTGATAGTAACTCTAGATAATGGATTATATATATTGGGGTCATCTTTTTTAATTAAATAGGCAATTAAACTACCATGTTCTATATCGGCAGGGAGCTGATATTGATATCCTAAATTATGATCGAATGACATGCAAGAAAACCAAGATCTTCTAGTCGCCATATAGGCAATATCCGTTGCTCTATCTGATAATACTAATAAATATTCAGATTGATCGGACTTATTCTGGTTGGATTTTCTAGCTTTTTCATCTTGCTGAAATTCTTTTAACAGCATTGCATCTTCTTTGATTAATTTACCTATTTTAAATTGCTGTTTGCCAAATTTATCTGTGGCATAACCTTTGCTATAGTTAATAATCTTATAGTCTTTTTGCTCTAATAATTCTTCAATTTTTAATTGGGTTTGGGATTTATTGGCATCGGGATCTAGTTCAAAATATAATCTTCTTTGGTTCGTACCCAAAACACCTCTACCTAATTTAGTAAATTTATTCTTGGCGCCATTTAGATTCTCTTGTCTTTGTTGCTTACTAAATAAAGGATTGGCCAATGATTTGGTATTAAATTTAAGTGCTGCCATCGATCTGCCAGCTATAGAATCTAGATCGCTTTCGCATAATCCTTTACCACTAAGATAATGGGCGTTTATATATTGTCTAATAGTTTTTATATATTCCTCAGACATATCATCAGTTATTACAGATAATAGCTTTTCCTCAACATTATTTCTAAACTTATCCTTTAATTGTTTTACCTCATCAGATGATAAATAATTTAAAGATGTTTTCTTCTCTACCGACAACTTAATAGTTCCTTTTCCGCCTATTTAGACAGAATCTAATGTTAAATATTATATGGAATTATTTATAACTCATTATTGGGGTTATGGCAAGTAAATTATCTTATTATCAAATTTATCAGAGAAATTGACCATTATTCGCAGACGATTAATTTTTGTTCTTGTTTATTTTCTTCGATTTGCTCTTCCAATACTTCAACTTCGATATCGCTAAAGCCAAAATGATAGGATATTTCTTGGATGATTACTTGGTTGATTAAATCAGCGATGCTGTCTTCGGTCTCGGCCCAGCAATCTAATATCGGTCTTCTATAAATACATAAAATATCTTGTTTTTTCTTGGAGCTTGCTGATTTTATCGGAGTGGAGCTTTGGTAATAGCCCATAATATCAAATGGGCTATCGAGTTCTAATTCTTCTTCAATATAGCTATCTGGGAAATCTTCGACTTCGATTTTTAATTTGCCAGTATGTTTTTTAAGTTCGCGTGGCATAGTCGCCATTACCCCATTAGCGATATCTAAAATATCGTCTAAACTCGGTGGTTTATCAAAATCCATTAGGATTGAGGAATTATTCAACGGTTTTACCCTTTATATTTATAATTATTTGACTATTATTAAGTGAATATTTAAAGAGTATAACTAAATGAAAGAATCAGGTAAATGGTAAATAAACTAGATAATGAAAATAAATTAGAATTTTTGACTAAATATCCAGATTGGGGCTTTTTAGAAGATAGGGATGCGGTTAAAAGAGTTTTTAAATTTAAAAATTTCAACAAAGCATTTGCATTCATGACAAGTGTGGCATTAATGGCTGAAAAAATGAACCATCATCCAGAATGGTTTAACGTTTATAATAAAGTTGAAATTACTTTAACCACTCATGATGCCGGTGGCTTATCTGAATTAGATGTCAAAATGGTTAAATTCATCGAAAGCCTGATCTGATCCATCGGCTTTTCTCTCAGCTTTTAATTTCATCTGCTCCTCACCCCTTGGGTGATACAGGATATGTGATTTCTGTAATTCACGATCATCTAGATGTAAATATTTCTGAGTAGTTCTTAAAGATTCATGCCCTAATAATTCTTGTATCTGGCGTAGATTTGCACCGTTTAGCAATAGATGAGTGGCAAAGCTATGGCGGAGAGCATGTGGGGTTACACTTGTTGGTAATCCCAAACTTCTTCGTAAATCGCGGATAGATTTTTGGGCAACACCTTGATTTAAACGCTTACCTCTAATCCCAATAAATATTGCTTGTCCATCTTGTCTTAGATTGATTGGGCAGAGCTTGAAATATTGTGCCAAAGTTTCCATCACGATTGGCAAAATTGGGACTAATCTTTCTTTTTTTCCTTTACCTTTAATAATAAAAGACATTTTGGCGGTGGGAATATCTTCGTAATTTAATGATAATGCTTCATCAATCCGCAAACCACAGCAATATAATATAGTAAATAAAGCCCGATCCCGTTGTCCAACCCAGCTTTCTTTAACTAATAAATCAGCAGTATCAATCAGCATTTTTGCATTATCTTCTGATAGAGCTTTGGGTAATAGCTGGGGTAATTTGGGGTTGCGAATTACTTCGATATACGGGTTATGCATGTAGCCTTGCTCATCCATCCATCTATAAAAACTTCTAATTGTAGCTAATGCTCGTGATCTTGTGGTGGCAGCATGATTTTTCTTGGCAAGCTCTGCTATCCAAGCCCGAAATTCAGCCATTTTTAATTCTGATAATGAGCTAATTGATAATGATTGCTCTAAATAACCTGAGATAAAGCTTAGAAAGAAATTAAGGTCTTTGTTATAAGCTCGTAAAGTATGTTTTGAATATATGCGTTCAACCGCTAAATATCTATCCCATTTTTTAAGTGCATCTTCTAAATCGGGCTCGGTTGAATACATTTTAAGTTTCTAACATTAACCAAATGCGGAAAGCTCGCTCAACTACTTGGGCTAAAAATCCAACTTGGTCGATTTCTTGATCAGCATGGAAGAAATCTGGATCACGTGAGCCAAAGGCCATTATACCATTGGTTATATTGCCACCAATCTCAAGCTTAAATAAAGCTTCACTTCTGACTAAGCCAGCGGCTGAACCGAATATTTCTTCATTACCAATTATATCATTTTGTAAAACCGCATCGCCATCACCAATCCATCTCTCGACAATGCCTGGAGCTGATAATCTGATACCTGATTTTTCGATATGGGGGATGCGTTTGCCGCCCGCTTCCAATACCAATCTTGTAACATCAACATCTAATAATATTGAGAAATCTTGAACTATTGTGTCTAAAAACTCTTCAAAACTTGATGCTTCCAATAATGCCAAGATTGCAGAATGGATTCTAGCTTGGTTACCAATATTGGCTTGTGTGTTTTCAATTATTTGTTTTTGAATTTCTAAAACTTTGTTTTTTTCAGTTTTTAATTTATTAACCATTCGATTTTGAAAATCAACAACCCCATCTCCCATTTTTTGCTCGGGAGCTTTTACATGTTCTAAAATCTCTGGATTATCAGAAAAAAAACTTGGATTTTCTTTTAAAAAGCCGATTACTTCTGCTTTATTCATTTAAATATACCTTATTCGATGATGTTTATTATTATTTCCCTATATTATAAGAAAAAAAACCATTTATCAAATCAATTTCTTATGCTCTGTCACAATGTTTTCAACAATGCTTGGATCAAGGATCATTGAGAATAAAGGTTTCTAAATAGAGCTTGCACCAAAGCCACATTGACATACTTTTAAGCGGGTGATATAATTCATTCATAGTAAAACAACTTATTGGGTAAATAAAATGAAAAACCAAAAGCCAACATGTGTAGATGTTATACAAACTTCTAGTAGATTGATGGGAGCTGGAGTTGGTGATGATGCATCTGTTACTATGGCTATAAATGATGCCCTTGAATATATCGGAGTTGATCAAAAGAAAGAAGTTGTGAGAAGTATATTAAATAGGTCATTAGCTATAGATGATTCATATCTTGACGAAGCTATAAATACCTATGTTAAAAATATGGGGGTTGATCAAAAGAAAGAAGTTTTGCAAACTATATTAAATGGAATATCTGATAATATCAAAGCCGAAACCAATCAAGAATCTAGGTTTAATCCTTCTAGTGAGCCTGATACAGTTAGCCCTGATATTAATAGTAAATACACTAACCCATATACTTCTAGTGATACTAGTTCGCAAAGAGAAAATATGCAAAGGGTAATTAGGGAGAAGGCATTAAAAGATAAGAAAGCTAGGGATAATTTATTAGCTAGTAAATTAAAAAAATGAGCTGTAAGCTTTTTATCAAACTAATTTCTTATGCTCTTCCACAATATCATCAACTACACTTGGGTCCGCGAGTGTTGAAATATCACCCAAAGATTCATATTCATTTTCTGCAATTTTTCTTAAAATTCGGCGCATGATTTTACCAGATCTTGTCTTTGGTAAATCGGCACAGAATTGGATAATATCTGG
>CALDHH010000165.1 GCA_937941575.1 uncultured Alphaproteobacteria bacterium
CTATTGATAATATATAGGCTCATCATGACCTGAATTGGAATACCAATTGAGATCATCATTGGGGTTACCAATGCTGGTGAGAAATGCATGTAACATTTTGATAATATTACATTACCCATACCAATAAGCACACATACCGCAATTATTGCACGCATATAAAAGCTAAGTTTATCATAGATAAAGCTTAATTTATCTGGGAATAACTGAGCACTCATAAAGAATACACCAGTATGAATAGCCAGATTAGCCAATACTAATAACGGAAATAACTTCAGTGCTTCAATCAACATTTTACTGGTTCATTGCGCGGAAGAAATCTGGGTTATTCTCACTTGTGCGCATTTTCTCAATTAAGAATTCAACTGCATCAACTGTACCCATTGGGCTTAGGATACGACGTAATATCCACATTTTTGCCAATGTTGCTTCATCAACCAATAGATCTTCTTTTCTTGTTCCTGATTTTTGAATATCAATTGCAGGATAAACACGTTTATCAGCAAGTTTACGATTAAGAACAATCTCGGAGTTACCAGTACCTTTAAACTCTTCAAAGATAACTTCATCCATACGACTTCCGGTATCGATCAGAGCAGTTGAGATGATTGATAATGAACCACCTTCTTCTACATTTCTAGCCGCACCGAAGAATCTTTTTGGTCTTTGCAATGCATTGGCATCAACACCACCAGTTAGGACTTTACCAGAACTTGGCACAACCGTGTTATATGCACGGGCAAGTCTTGTAATAGAATCAAGCAAGATAATAACATCTCGTTTGCTCTCGGTTAATCTTTTAGCTTTCTCAATTACCATTTCAGCCACTTGTACATGTCTAGATGCTGGTTCATCGAATGTTGAGCTAATCACTTCACCTTTAACAGATCTTGCCATATCGGTTACTTCTTCTGGTCTTTCATCGATTAGAAGAACGATTAAATAAGCCTCTGGGTGATTTTTCTCAATAGAATTAGCGATATCTTGTAGCATTACTGTTTTACCAGTTCTAGGTGGTGCCACAATTAATGCACGCTGTCCAAAACCAATTGGCGCAACAAGTTCAACAATTCTCTGAGTGTAATCTTTACCTTGTTTATCAGGTAATTCCAAAGTCATTTTGCGATCTGGATATAATGGAGTTAAACTATCAAAGTTAATTCTTTGGCGTAATCTATCTACTTCACCAAAATTAACACTTTCGATTGTTACCAAAGCAAAATAACGCTCTTTATCTTTTGGGCCTCTAATTTCGCCTTCAACTGTATCACCAGTTCTAAGTCCGAATTTTTTAATTTGGCTTGGAGACACATAAATATCATCTGGACCAGGAAGATAATTTTCTTCTGGAGCTCTTAAAAAACCAAAACCATCTTGCAATACTTCAATCACACCATTACCAGAGATTGTTGTATCTCTATCTGATAATTCTTTTAAAATTGCAAACATGATCTCTTGCTTACGCATGGTGCTTACACCTTCGATTTCAAGCTCCTCTGCATATTTTAATAATTCAGATGGTCTTTTGTCTTTTAATTCTTGTAAATGCATATATTTAACTCACATAATAATGGTTTTTGGGATTGTCTTTGAAGATTTTCTATCGATTAAGGCAATTTAAGTTTTATAAAATAAATCTAATAAAGATTGTACTTAGATCTTTTGCTATTGATTTATGGTTATTCTTATAATCTATGAACTAGATACAGTATAACTAAGTCATCAAACCCCAATAGTCAACCACAATCTCTATAATTCCGACATTTTCTTAGATGTTGTTATTTGATCCGGCGAAGTCATAAGCTCAATCACAGTTAGTTTATCGCTTTTTATTGCATGATCAAAAATATCATCAAACTCCATGTTATTGCGAATCTGATAACCATTTGCACCAAAAGATTTTGCCAATTCCGCAAAATTTGGATTTAATAGATCTGTACCAGATACTCGCTTTGGATAGTGCATTTCTTGATGCATCCGAATTGTGCCGTAAATACCATTATTAAATATTAGAATAATTGGCTTTGCCCCATTTTGCATTGCAGTTGCAACTTCCTGCCCATTCATCAAAAACCCACCATCACCAACCAAAGCAACCACTAATTTTTTTGGTTTATCGATACTAGCAGCGATTGCAGCAGGCACAGCATATCCCATTGATCCATTAGTTGGAGCAAGCAATCTTATATCCTTGCTATATCTTAAATATCTCTGAGCCCAACCACTGAAATTACCTGCATCACTAGTTATAATTGCTGATTTACCAATCTTGGTTCTTAGCTTTGAGAAGATATAATTCATATCCAAATCAAAATTATTCATATCTTTAAACGTTGTCCATTGCAGATAATCATTTCTAGCGCTAGATACCCATGGTTTCCATTTCTTAGACTTATCAATGATATCAAAATTAAGATTTGTAATGAAATGGCTAACATCAGCTAAAATAGCTAAATCTGGTTGATATATCTTACCCAATTCATCAATATCTGGATGAATATGAATTAATTTCTGTTTACCTATTATCGAATAATTCTGGCTGGCAATCTCACTAAATCTAGTGCCTAATAATATTATCAGATCCGAACCCTTTAATCTTTTTAGTAAGACAGGATTTGGTCCAGTCCCAAGCTCTCCGATATAGTTAGCATGTCTATTATTAAATAAATCCTGCCTTCTAAATGATGTTACAACTGGAATATTATGCTTTTTGGAAAATGTCTCAAAGCTATTTATCGTTGAATCTGACCATTTAGAACCACCAATAATCACAATCGGCTTCTTGGCTGATTTTAACATTTCCTTAAATTCATACATCTTATCTTTGCTTGCCGCTGTCTCAACCCTATCTAGTTTTTTATATTTAGATATTTTTGTCTTATCGGTTAAGACATCCTCTGGTAGAGCAATAACCACAGGACCCTGCCTGCCTGAAGTTGCAATTTTAAAAGCCTTATTAATAATCTCTGGAATCTTATCAACATCATTAACTTGCGTTACCCATTTGCTCATCGGTGGTGCAAACATTTTTAAATAATCAACTTCTTGAAAGGATTCTTTATCCATTTGATCTCTGGCAACCTGCCCAACAAATAATATCATTGGAGTTGAATCTTGTTTGGCAGTATGAACCCCAATTGATGCATTACAAGCACCAGGACCTCTTGTTACAAAACATATACCAACATTACCTGTCAATTTAGCGTAAGCTTCCGCCATATATGCAGCTCCGCCTTCTTGTCTACAGGTAACTAAATTAATATCTGGCTTATCAATAAATGCATCCAGGACATCAAGATAACTTTCACCCGGAACACAATAAGCGGTATTCACCCCATTAAGCTCCAAACATTCTAGAACCAACTCACCGCCAGATTTCTGTTTATTTTTCAATATAATATTACTCCCACTAACCCATTAACACATAATAAAAACCCAAATAACGATATTAACTTCCATTTCAAACTCTCTGGACAGGCGATATACATGGATTCTGCCACAGCTGCCATTTTATGAAGCTTAAAATCATCTTCTTTTATTTCTTCATTCTTCCGTATCTCAACTAATAATCTTACAAATTTTGTCTGATCTTCTTCATATTTTAAAAAGTCAATTATTGAGATTGGTTTATATCTTTCATGGATATCATAATATCTCTCCTCAATAATTCTTTTTACTTTTATGAAAGGATAAAATATCATCAATATTAATATTACCGTCACAACAAGAAAAGCAAACAAATGCATAGAATAATCCTTAGCCTAATTTTATTTTTATCAATTATTACATTAAATCCTAAAGAAATAGTTGCAAAAAACAATGAACTTGTAATTGGAATGAAACAATTCCCGTCAACCATGCATCCAACAATAGATTCCATGATGGCAAAAACTTATATTTTAGGAATGGTGCAACGTCCATTTACCCTTTACAACCATAAATGGGAATTAGAATGTATGTTATGCGATAAATTACCAAGCTTCGAAGATGGCACTGCTCGAACTAGAATAAAAGAAGACGGTAGTGAAGCAATCTCAGCCATTTATAAAATAAAAGATGATATATTTTGGGGAGATGGTGTTCCTGTTACTACCAAAGATGTAATCTTTTCTTGGGAAGTTGGTAAGCATAAGTTATCTGGAGTATCTAATTTTGAGCTTTACGCCAAAGATATAAATAATATCCGAGTAATTGATGATAAAAGCTTTGAGATTGATTTTGACAAATCCACTTGTGATTTTCGAGCAATTGATGACTTTAGAGTATTACCTGAACATATCGAAAAAGCAATTTTCGAAGAAGACCCAAAAACCTATATGAATAGAACCCTATATGATATTCAACCAGAAAATGCAGGTCTTTATTTTGGCCCTTATATTATAACGAAGGTTAACTCTGGGAGTTCATTTACCTTAGCTAAGAATAAATATTGGCAAGGAAAAAAACCTTATTTCGAAAAAATAACCATTAAGATAATTGAGAATAGCCAAGCATTATCAGCCAATTTATTATCAGGTGAGATTGATTATATCGCAGGCGAGCTAGGCCTAAGCATCGATCAAGCAATATCACTAGAGCGCCGGATAAAAAGACAGAATAAATTTGATGTAATCTATAAACAGGGGCTGATTTATGAACATATTGATATCAATCATGATAATCCAATATTAAAAGACAAAGAAATCAGACAAGCCTTATTATATGCAATCGATAGGAAATCTATCAGCATGCAATTATTCAATGGTAAACAGCCAGTTGCTGATAATAACGTCAATCCATTAGATAAAGTCCATAATCCAGATATTAAAAAATATAGCTATGATATTAAAAAATCAGCTGAATTATTTGATAAAAATGGCTGGAAATTAAATGATGATGGGTTTCGTTATAAAGATGGCAAAAAATTATCTGTTCAACAAATGACAACTGCCGGTGATAAAACTCGAGAACTTATCCAGCAAGCAATTCAATCCGATTGGAAAAAAATCGGAGTTGAAAGCATTATTGATAATGAACCAGCCCGAGTATTCTTTGGTGAGACTACCAGGAAAAGAAAATATAAAGATACTGCGATGTATGCTTGGTTAAGCTCGCCTAAAAATATTCCGAAAACTACTTTGCATTCTGATATGATTCCGAGTGAGAAAAATAATTTTGCTGGTCAAAACTATGTTGGATATAAGAACGATAAGCTGGATAAAATCTTGGATGATTTGGAAACCGTTTGTGAACCAAAAGCAAATCAGGAGCTTTGGAACAACCTCCAAGATATATATTCGGAAGAACTTCCCGCATTACCTCTGTATTTTCGTGCAGATAGCTATATAATACCAAAATGGTTAAAAGGGGTAAGGCCGACAGGGCATCAATACCCAACAAGCTTATGGATAGAAGAATGGATAAGAGAATAAAATGGTAGAAAATAAAAAGCCAAGCTTCATAGGAAATTTCTTTAAATCAATTGGTAAATTTCTCCTATATGTAATTTTCTGGGTTTATTTTGTCACAGCCCTATCTTTTGCCAAAGATTGGGCGAAGATTTCTTGGTATCATAATGTACCCAATCATAATCTTCCTTTTTCCATTCAATATCAAAGATCGCAAGGAGATTCAAAAGAAGCTCTATTCATATTCTCACACCGTAAGAAAGCAGAATATAAAGAAAGCTTGGACGTTATTCTGCCTCTAGCTCCAGAGTTAGAACCTTTATTTTATCTAGTTTTTGCAAGAAACTATGATCATCTTGGCAATAAAGATGAAGCTACTTTTTGGGCATTAATGACTATGTTTAGAATTAGTTACGACGCCCATAGATGTATGGATGGCAGGAAGAATATAAAAGAAATTCGCAAAATAATATCCGAATTTTCTCTAACCTCTAATGTTAAAGGGTATCTCGATGATGATAGCTCTGATTCATATATTGCGACAATGGAGCGAGTTTTAAAATGGGATGAAGAAAACCCTGTTCAACATAGTCCCAAATATTATTGCGATATGATTTCAAAAGGGAATTCTGAAATTAGTTCTGATCTAACTCCGGAAGAAAACTGGCCTATTTATATGGATGGGTTGAGAAAAGTAACTCAGCTACGTATAGAAGAATTAAAATCAAAAAAAGAAACTAAATAATGTTTGGCTTTTTAAAGTTCAGAATATTGCAATCAATATTAATAATGATTTTCATGTCATTTGCAGTATATTGCCTAATCGGTTTAATGCCAGGTGATCCAATCGATATAATGGTCGCAGGTAATCCAGAGGCGACGCCCGAAGATGTTGCAAGATTAAAAGAAATCTATGGTTTGAACCAACCATTATTGAGCCGTTATTGGAATTGGCTATCGGCAGCCATAACTGGTGATTTTGGTTATAGTAGACTATATTCAAAACCCGTATTAGATATTTTAATACCAAGAGCAATAAATAGCTTCATCCTACTTTCAATATCAATGGCGATTTCAATTTTAATTGCCATTCCATTGGCTATCTATGCTGCAAAAAATCAATATAAACTATTTGATAATTTGGTGAATCTATTCTGTTTTGCTGGGATTTCAATACCGCCATTTTGGTTTGCTTTAATGTTGATTAGTTTATTTTCCGTTAGCTTAGGTTGGCTACCTTCTGGTGGCTTATCTGAGCCAGATGCTTCCATCCAGAATAAAATATCTTATTTCATTCTACCTGTTATTAGTTTAAGCCTAGCTAGTTTAGCCGGATATACTAGATATACTAGAAGCTCGATGTTAGAAGTACTATCCCAAGATTTTATACGTACAGCAAGAGCAAAAGGTTGCTCGAATGGTCGTACATTAATTAATCATGGTCTACGTAATGCCATGATCCCAGTTACCACCATAATCGCACTTGATTTTGGTACTTTATTTAGTGGGTCATTGATAATTGAAACCATGTACGCTTATCCAGGGATGGGAAAGCTGATTTATGACTCAATCATGGGTAATGATTATAATATTGCTTTAATCGGTTTATTATTAATCACTGCAATGATTTTAATTGGAAATATATTGGCGGATATAATTTATAAATTATTAGATCCAAGAATAAATTTCAAGGGGGCAGAATGAGCCTAGAAAAGAACCATATATTATTAAGATTTATTAATCACAAAGCTGCATTTATTTCATTTATAATCTTAGTCTTAATATCTATTCTAGTATTAAGTGCAGGTTTCATAGAAAATATGATTGGCATTGATAGTAATAATGTCGATTGGAAGTTAAGATTTTTGGAGCCTTCAAAATTAAATTTACTAGGTACTGATGAACTTGGTCGCGATGTTTTTATCAGGCTACTTTATGCAGGTAAAATATCCCTAACCGTTGCAATGATAACTGCAGTAATTATTGCCTTTATTGGTATTATTATTGGGGTTATTGCTGGATTTTATGGTGGTATTATTGATAATTTATTAATGCGGTTTACTGATTCAATAATTGCATTACCCCTATTACCTTTATTGATAATAATAGCCGCATTGGATATTTCGAAATTCGGTATCCCAAATAGCATCGCAGAATCGGAACATATCAGCCTATATCGGATTATATTTATAATCTCAATTTTTGGTTGGACAACCGTTGCAAGACTTGTACGTGCAAATACTTTAAGCGTACGTAATAGTGATTTTATTAGAGCTTCATATGCTCTTGGTGCATCAAATTTAAGGATCATAACAATCCATATAATACCAAATATCATCGCTCCAGTTATCATCGCAACCACGATATCAATTGGTAATATAATCTTACTTGAATCGGTGTTAAGCTTCTTGGGACTTGGGATACAGCCACCGACACCGAGCCTTGGTAACATGCTAAGCAATGCTCAGGATATAATTTGGGACAACCCAAAACTAGCCTTTTATCCAGGGATTTTAATATTTATAATTGTTATATCATTTAATTTTTTAGGAGATGGACTGCAAGATGCAATCAATCCAAGAAAGAAAATAATCTAAGATAATTATTTCGCAAAAAATTTAATATAGCTCATTAAATTCTTATTCGTCTCTAAAATATATTCTGGGTTTTTATTTAATCTACTGATTAAAACTCCACCTTTTATTGATGATAAAAAATGTTTTGCCAAACTATCAGAATCAGTGTCTTTTTTAAGAACTCCATTATCTTTCATATTGTTAAAAACAGCTCTGAAGAAATCAGTTTTTCTTTTTAAACCATTTTGAACTTCTATTACGATTTCTTTTTGATCCTTAGTTTCCTCATTACTGGAAGATGCAAATATACAAGCAAACTCACAGCCTTCACCACCATGAATTTCAGCTTTATTTGCTAGCCAGATATCTAATTCTTCTAAACTAGTAATATTTCTACTAAATTCACCATCTTTAGAAAATACATCTTCTATATAATATTTTAAAACTTCTAAAACAAAGTGATCTTTATTATTAAAGTAATGGAAGAATTGGCTTTTACCTGTATTAGAATCTTCTAATACATCATCAATCGTGGTTGCGATCATACCTTTTTGTTTAAATAGCTTCATGCCAGATTCAATAATACGAGCGCTGGTCTTACGACCTCTAACGGTACTTTTTACCAATTTATTCTTTTCAATCATGCGAATATTCCAAAGTGTTAACGGCTTTATACTATATATAAAGCAACTATTACATATTTATTTTATACTATTTTCATTAACACACACTCAATTGAACTTAATACTATAATTTTAAATAAATAGGTCAAGAATATTTTATTTAATAAAAAATACTCTTTATTTTCAAAGGCTTAAAAAACCCATTTTCTTAGGAAAAATACAAAAGAAGAGAATCGGTTAATATTTAACCTAATTAATTACCACCGCTAGTTGATAGCCTATTCAGCATATCGGTAAAATTACCACCTGATCTAGGAATATAATCATTCTCGTAGTCTCTATTATTACTATAAGTGGCAGCACTTGGGCTATATTTAACTGCGTTATTGGAGCGGTAATTATTTCTCAGAGCGTGGCTCATGACATCATTCCAAAGCATGGCTGGATATTTACCACCTGTAACAGAATTCATACTTGAATTATTATCATTACCCATCCAAACAGTAGTTATTAATTTATCAGTGTAACCAACAAACCAAGCATCTCTGAAATTCTGGCTTGTACCTGTTTTACCAAAACTATTTCCATTTGATAATCTAGCCGCCCTACCTGTACCTTTTTCAACAACATTTTTTAACATTGAATTTAAAGCATAGATATTACTTGATGGTATAATTCTTTTTCTTTTGGTTTTTCTTTTCTTATATAAAAGCTTGCCCTTATTAGTTCTTATTTCCAAGACTGCATGTGGGTTTACATTATATCCACCATTGGCAAATACAGAATAAGCTGTAGTCATTTCCAAAACTGAAACTTCACTTGCTCCCAAGGCCAAGCTCATATCTCGCCTTAGCTTCGATTTAATTCCAAGTTTACTTGCAGTTGTAGAGATTGCACTTAATCCAACTGATTTAGCCAATCTGAAAGAAACAGTGTTTAATGATTTAGTTAGACTCTCATCCAAGGTAACCATACCATTATATTTATTGTTAAAATTCTTTGGTCTATATTTACCAAAATTAATCGGGGCATCTTCGATCAAGGTAGAACTGCTATAGCCTTTTTCCAAAGCCGTTAAATAGACGATTGGTTTAAAGGCAGAGCCTGGTTGACGTTTGGCCTGAGTTGCGCGATTAAATTGGCTTTTGCTATGATTTTTACCGCCAATCATTGTTTTAATCTGACCATCTGGTGTCATCATAACAATTGCAGCTTGTTCAATCTTATTTTTCCTGCCTTGTTTATTTAACATCGCAACTAATTTATTCGACGCTATACGCTGTAGAGCAGTATCAAGAGTAGTTTTTACAATAATATCTTCCGATGTTGTTCCAATAAAACCATCCAAACTATCAACCACCCAATCGGTGAAATATCTCTCATTGCTATCGCCACTTGCAACATTAACCCCCGTTTTTGATAATCTTAATCTACGGTCAGTGTCTTTTGCTTGGCTTTCCGTTACATATCCAGAACGAACCATCGCATTTAAAACTAATTCAGCCCGAGCTTTGGCAAGTTTTGGGTTTGAATTTGGTGAATATTTCGATGGAGCCTTTAATAATCCAGCTAGAATAGCAGATTCCCAAAGGGTTAATTTTGAGACAGATTTATTAAAATAGCTTTTTGATGCTGCATCAATTCCATAAGCTCCAGCACCAAAATATACTCGGTTTAGATAGGCAGTTAAGATATCAGTTTTATTATATTTCCTCTCCAACCAAACCGCTAGGATCGCTTCCTGAGCTTTTCTTTTTATTTTTCTGTCTGGTGATAGAAATAAGTTCTTTGCCAATTGCTGAGTTAAGGTAGAGCCACCTTGGGCATATCTCTGTTCTCTAACATTATGATACATTGCTCTGGTAAAGCCTTGTAGATCCAAGCCAAAGTGACCAAAGAAACGACGATCTTCAATTGCCACTACTGCTTGCCAAACATGATCCGGCATTTGGTTTAATGATATTATCTCACCTTTTATCCCACCATATCTAGCAATTGTATTATCATTTCTGTCTTGAATAATAATTGCAGGCTGTCTATCAGGTGCTTTGACATTATTAACATCTGGCAGATCATAAGAATAAAAAACCACAACCACAGCCAAGGCAATTCCGCCCCAGATACCTGACAACATAATCAATTTGAATAATAATCTAAACATTTGCATCAATTTCCAGATAAAGACTTATAAAATATTTAAATATTATAAGTTTAAAAATAATTTATACTAACCATATCCTATACATATTTTTAATTAAACCCAAGTATTTAATTCGGTTTAATTATAGGGTTCTATTCATATGGAATCACGCAAGTTGCTTTATCCGGTCCCCATTTAAAGCTTTTCTGGATATTGATATTAACTCTGTCTAAAACTTCCGCATCTAATTCTAAAACTTCATCTATTTTAACCTTGCTAATCGCCATTCCTGCTGCACGAGTTGGGCTGATTAATTTTAGATCTATATTCCAGACATTTTTTACATCTTGACCTTTTGAAGTTAGAGAATATTTATACCCTCGAGATGGTACATCTAGCTCAGCAATAAAATTATATCGATTATTGCCCATATCAGTAATTATAATCTTTGAATAATCACAGGTAAAATCTCTATTCATCCTAATCTCCTCAGTCCCTATCTCTATAGATCCATCTTCTATATCAGCTTGAACCATTCCCATCACCACTTTTTCTTCAACGCTAGATGCTTCAGAACAGCCAATCATAAAGACGAAAGACAGACATATAATAGTTTTAAAAATAATTTTCATTTTATTTATTCCCTTAATTCAATTGCCATCGCGGTTGCTTCACCGCCACCAATACATAAAGACGCCACACCCTTACTTAAACCACGGTTTTTTAATGCGTGATATAAAGTAATTAAAATACGCGATCCAGATGATCCAATTGGATGCCCCAAAGCACAGGCACCACCATTAACATTTACCTTATCTATATCCAAATCAAGACCACGAATAGCGGCCAAGCTTACAACTGCAAATGCTTCATTTATTTCAAACAGATCAACATCTTTGCTATTCCATTTTACTTTATCTAATAATTTTCTAGTCGCTCCCACTGGGGCCAAAGTAAATTCAGATGGTTTTTGAGCATGGCTAGCATGACCTTTAATCTCTGCTAATATCTTCAAACCACGTTTATTAGCTTCATCTTCCAGCATCAAACATATGGCCGATGCGCCATCTGATATTGAACTAGCATTAGCAGCAGTTACTGTACCATCCGGAGTAAAAGCAGGTTTTAAATTTGGTATTTTCTCTGGCATTGCCTTTGCCAAAGCTTCATCTTCGGTAACTTCAATTTCACCTTTACGAGTTTTTACAATAACTGGGGTGATTTCTTGTTTAAATTCACCGTTACTAGTAGCAGTACCCGCATTATTTAAAGATCTAATTGCAAATTCATCTTGTTCTTTTCTTGTCAAACCAAGTTTCTTGGCAGTATCATCAGCAAATACCCCCATTAATTTACCTTTATCATAGGCATCTTCCAGTCCATCAAAGAACATGTGATCAATAACTTCTCCATGTCCCATGCGGTAACCTGCTCTGGCTTTACCAAGTAGGTAAGGTGCGTTTGTCATGCTCTCCATACCACCTGCAATCATTACATCACAAGAACCAGCTCGTAACATATCATGCGCAAACATAACTGCTCGCATCCCTGATCCACACATTTTATTAATTGTGGTTGCAGAGGTTGCTAAGGTTAATCCAGCTCCAATTGATGCTTGCCTTGCTGGTGCTTGTCCTTGACCAGCAGATAATACACAACCCATCACAACTTCATCAATTTCTTCGACTGGAATCCCTGCTCTTTTAACAGTTTCCTTAATCGCCACCGCGCCTAATTCAGATGCGGTCATGCTTGCAAAACATCCTTGAAATGAACCTTGTGGGGTTCTTGCCATTGATACGATTACAACTGGGTTATTTGATTCCATTTTGATAAACTTTCTGTGAGTTTTATTACTAGGCGCTTCTAAGTATAGTTAAGATAATAAGGTGAATAAACTTGCTGGTCAATATAATGCTTTTAATAAAATATTAATTATATCATAATAAGTTATATCCAAATTCTTTTGGGGAGAAAAATCTTGCGTATATATAAAGATGGAATATTAGAAAACAAGGGCCTATCTGGGATGTCAGCTGATATCTCGAATTATTCTGGTGTTATTACGGTACAGAGTTTAAGTACGATCGATTCTTCTTCTGGAAATAATGATCGTCCTGCGGCTCAATTAGCATCGTTTATAATTGGTGACCAAGTGTCAAAATTCCAATCATTATTATCATCAGTTAATATAACTCCAGTCTGCGCACATATCGATAGACATTCTAAACAAACGACCATAGTTCAAGAAGATCTACATCGAAATCAGCAATTTATATTAAGACCAACAGGTTAATGAAATGGATATTGATCTAGTTATTTCACAATCAGGAGCGGTGATGATTGCATCAAACGAGCCTTTTGTAGACGAAGTTTCGAGAGTCGAATATCATCGTGATAATAAGTTAATTATACTTGTATTTGATAATGGCGAAGATAAGTTGATGGATGTTGAAATCCATGAAGATCTTTTAAATAGTATGGAAGATATTACAAGTATCTTCGTTGTCTATATGCAAGAAAACAAACCGCATGATGGGTTTGAAGTTCCATTTATAAAAATTGGTATGTAGTTATTTTAAGTTAAAATATTATCTTGGGTTATAAAGCTTAATTGGAGCTTGAATGGCTCTATTCTGAAGAATCGTATTATTCGACATTTTATAAGTATTAGGCATCGGCCTTCTGTAATTATTTACATTATTTCTCGGCATAATCACCCTATTATCATTTATCCCAAAATCCTTACTTGTAACGAATCTGTTATCTTTAACCATTTTATCGGCAATGATTCTACTTGGTATAGCTTTAACTGCTTTGCTTTTTTCTCTTTTACTCATTAGTTTTTTTAAGTTTTTTTCTGAAAAACCGCTATGAATTGATTTAGTGTTTTTTAAGACATATTTCTTTTGAGCATGTTTTGACCTTTGGCTAGTAACCTGATCAAGATTAAGGTTCCTTTGGGTAACTGAGCTTCTCAAAGTTTTTTGCTGCTTTTGAAATGAATAAGCTTTCCAGTCTTTTGGCTGTAATACGCCTTTTTGTTGCGGGTAGCTCCCAGACTGATTCTTATTAACTATATAACCCTTATTATCACGCCAGATAATCTCAGCTGCACTAACAGATGAAGTAAAGATAAAGAATATTAGCACGGTGAATATAATATGCATTAAGAAGCCTTTTCTATATTTAGGTAATTGATAGAAACATTCATAACATAAAAAAGCCTTAAAATAAATCCCTATAAGCTTAGTTTATTTTGTATATTTATTTAAGATATCAGTATAGTTTTTATTATCTTTTTTAATTCCTGGCTTATCTAATATATCTTCCAAAGCATCATTTAATTTATTAAATTTGCTATTTATACTTGCATCAAAACTATCAAGAGCTTCTTCTAAACCAGCTAGATTATCTTTTTCCACTACTATTTCGTGGCAATGTTTTGAGAGAACTTCAGCACATTCTGATAAATCATTATCAAAAGCATATCGCATCAAATCATTCATTTTATCTTCTGAAATAGTGCCGATTTTCTGGTTTTTTAATATCTTATCCAGTAATCTTGGATTATTGCTTTCTACAATATTTTTTACCAATGAAGAAGTCCAAGCAGCATTGTTATCCGATGATAGATGGTTATCTACTATATGATTAAATACTTCATTATTACCAAATACGAATGATGAAAATAAAGACGACATTATAAAATCAGAAGCCTCAAAACCATGTTCAGTTAGTGCTTCTATAGTTTTTAAACTACCTGTCTTACTTGCAGCATATATATAATATCCATTTTGAAGATTATAACTATGCTCTGCTTTTAATGCCTTTTTTATGGCATTTACATCTTTATTCTCTATAAATTTTATAAATTGATTGGCACTATATTTCTTATAAGAACGTTTAGAATCTTGTATTTTTTTCTCTTTATTCCTTAGCCAATAGAAAACTTGATGATCTTGTTCCATCATTTTAACAATATTTGACAAAATTTCCTTTATTGGTTCAGTTTTGGCAGTATCTAAATATCTTAATGCCATATCGTAATAGCTCTCACCATTATTTATATCATCTAGCAAGTTTATCGATCTAGTCTTTAAAACCTCTACGGCTAATTCTTTTAATTTCGTAAGATCATTATTATCTTCATGAGCATAAAATAATTTAACTAGAATCATCTCTAGCGGTTTTTCCGAACCCGTTTGAATTTTTGCTGAGGCTTTTCTTTTTAATAAATAAAGAGCCGTATCAATATGCCCCTCTTCTATTGCATATATTAATGGAGTTTTACCATTTTCAGATGGAGCATTTAAATTAGTATGGATATTATCAGCCAAAACTCTAACAAGATCGTCTTTCTTCCACATAATAGAGAGAATCAAAGGGGTAATACATGCCCCTATCTTACGTTCTGAGTCTTCTAATAATAATGCATTTTGATCAAAATTAGAATCCTCTAATAATGACTTCATTTTTTTAACATTATTTGATCTTATTATCTCTATTACTTGCTTGGATAATTTTTCATCCGACATTATTAAATACCTTAATTTAAGAAGTTTAAACTATGGTTATTATATATCATATTCCTATGTAAAAAGAAAGGGTTTTTTTAATGCGTTGCAAAATAGCGGTTACAGGCTGATGATAATTCTAGCATCATTTTCCTCTGCTCGATAAATTCCAAATCTCCAGAAGCTGAAATTCTTAATGAAACTGCATGAGCATTACAAATATCCAAAGCATCATCATCAAATACGGTAATAATACTTAGAAACGATGATAATGAATGGCCAATATCTGTAATTATGCCTTGTTTTAACATTCTGCCATGAGCCTTTAATTGAACCGCGGCATCCATCGCAGCTAAAACTCCATTTGATTTAGGATTGGAGCCTACAATTATACAATCAATATTTTCTTCTAATTCTTCTATATATTCAAAAATATGATTTCTAAATTCTACTGATTTTTTTTCTAGGACATTTTGAGCTTTTGTTAGCACATCCTTTGATAGACCATTACTTCCTACTTTATCTTTTAAAAGATTTGGTACGGAGATAAATTCACATTCATCATTATTTAAGCTATCATCAAACATAATTTATTTTAACAAATATTAGTTAATAATCGGTTTAAATATGGCATCTATTTTTCTTTTTGTAACTCTTTAAAATTATCTTCTAAGCCAGAGACAAATTCATCCAAACTTGATGAAGGTAATATTTCAGTAAAGTAAGGCTCAATGGTCTTCGAATATTCCGGTCTTAATATTGTCTCTTTTTTACTTAAAAGATCGAATCCCACTATCCCAACTAACAATCCAAATGAGAATATTATTGAGGTTATCCATCTCCGCTTTGATGGCATATCACTGAATAAAGTTAAGCTTCCAAAAATAAGAACAACCAAAGCAATTAAATCGGCTCCATTGGTAATTATATCAATAAATACCCCACCACCCGTGAAATATTCAATATATTTACTCACATAGCTTAAAAACCCAATGAATATAACCCAGATACAAGCTATGCTCATCTGACCAAAGAATGATTTTTTATTATGAAGCAATCTAGCTGATATCCCCCAGATAACGGACCATAATAAAATTGTAGATACGATTATAACTCCATATGAAACGGCATTTTCTTTGGCATTTGCAGACCATATCTCCAAATAAGACCAAGTAGCGCTTAAAATTCCAACTAAAAAGAATAGAGCCCAGCCTATATGGGCTTTTGAAATTGTTTTAACAAATTTATTTGCAGTAACTAATCTCTTTGCTTTTTCAATTTTATGACCACTATGGAAAAAAGTGATAATTGTATTGCCAATTCTAATAAAATCTCCTGATTTAAAATAACTTTCTTTATCCTGTTTCGGGGCTTTATTAATTGAATAGCCATTTAAACTATCTAAATCCGTTAATAGCCATTTTTCATCATCAATGTTTTTAATCTCTATATGATTTTCAGAAATATATGGGTCGTTTAATATAATATCATTATCAAAACCACGCCCAATTGTCGCAGGAAAGCTATCAATTTTATGGTGATTTATAACACCCCTGTTATCTCTCTCTACTATTTGCAATATCAATTTATTATTGGTTATCTCTTTATCTGTCATTTTCAATATCACCCTTAATTATTGCTTTAACATCAATAGGCTTAACATTGCTTATAAACTTCTTAACCAATTTGGTTGAGCTTTCCTGACTAACTCCTTGCGCAATTAAAGAAACTATCAGCCCTTGTTCTTTTTGCCCCAATAATGCTGTGTATAAATGCATGTCATAAATTGATGGGTATTTTTTATATTTCCTAATACAAAAAGAAGTCTTCCATTTCTCGTTCGCATTATCCAGATATTTAACTTCACATTTAAAGCTACCTACATCATCCTTACCTGCATTAAGGTAATCATTTAATGGGAAGCCATAAAGCTCTTCGTAAAAATTGTGGAATCTATGATTACTAATTTTATCCTGTTTGGCCTTAATGTGGTCATAACGATATGTTATAGGTCCAGTTCTAAATGTCTTGTTAATATAGATATCATCTTGGGTTGAACATGTTGAGCTGTAATGTTCATAATCATCTTTATCCTTATGTTCTGGTGACCCCCAACATTTAAAGATATCTGAAACTTCGCCTGGCAGTTTAACTGGACCAAATGTCATCAAATCCCATTCTTTATCAATTAGATTTTTAATATATTCCCTTTGGTTATCAAATAACATCTTCTCTATATTACTATCGGCATTGCTTAAAAAATCTTTTTTATCTTCGGTTTTTTCTTGTGATTTTTTATATAGTTCCTGTAGTTTTTCAACTGGCACTAAAAAGCTTATTTGATTACCTGCCGTTGATACATTAACTCCGATAACATTACCTTTTTTATCCAAGCTAGGTCCTCCGCTCATCCCTGGATTTAGCGATCCAGAAAAATGTATTTTCTTGTATAAAGATTTTTCATGCAAACCATTATAGGTACCTTCGATAATTGTAAAGCCAATATCATGCGGATTTCCCAATGAAAATATATGCGTACCCTTGGCAAGATCCGATCCACCCAGATTTAAATATTCTGTTTTTTCTAAATCCGTTTCTGTCTTTCTAACGATCGCCAGATCATGGATTATATCAGCTGCGACAATTAATAAAGGGCCTCTTTTACCTTCATCGGTTAAATATTCAATTCTATATTGTTTTGGATTATTTACCGCCTCTGATACGACATGATAATTTGTACCAATTACATGATCTTGAGTAAATTGGAACCCTGAACCAATGCTAGTTTTCCTGTTCGATGCAATATCAATTACTTGGATTTGATAGATAGTTTTATTATATTTTGCGTATATTCTTTTTGCGTCATCGGTATATATAGATTGATCCGCATCATTAGATAAAGCGGCACCACTAAGACTCAGAACCAGAAACAAGGTAAAAAGTATTTTTTTAAAAACCAATTTGAATTCCTTTAATTTTAAATTCCCAGATAAATAATTGCCTAAACATTAACACAGAACAAACAAATAAATTAAAGAATATTTTTAATTTATTTTATATTTTTACAATTATATAATACAATATATAATATAATTGGTAATTTAAGTAATAATTTAAGGGAATAGAAATGCATAGAATAAGATTTTTGACTTTAATATTTATGACAGCATTTATATTCCAAGCTATAATTGTAAGTAATATAGCTTACTCAAAAAGCCCTAAAACTACCCTAGAAGATCCAGCTTACAACCCAAATGATGTTGATGATTTTAATAAATCTGCTGGTATATTTGTTTTGGATTTAACTGATAAAGGGTCTTTATTCTTATCCGGTAATGGGTCTTTGATCTATTGGGATTGGGACAATGATGGTCATTCAGAGCAGACCGGATGGATTAGCCCTAATGCCGGTATATTATTTATGGATGCCGATAAAGATGGAAAAGTTAATTCTAGTAATGATATGCAATTCTTTAAAACAAAAGACGGTTTTGCCGCATTTGATAAATTAGACGAAAATGCAGATAAAAAAATAGATAAAGAAGACCGAGCATTTAAAAATTTAAAAGTTTGGATGGATAGTAATTTAGATGCAGTATCTCAAATTGGAGAGACTAAAACTCTGGCAGAAATGAATATTGAGAGTATATCTGTAGAAGACGGTAAAAGACGTAGATTAACCGTTAATGGCAACAAGGTTATAATGACCAGTAGCTATAGCAAAACTATCCAAGATAAAAAGCATTTAGTATTATTTGTATCAATTGCTTATAATAATGCTAATACCAAATATACCAAAAGAGACATCTCTAGAATGTCATATAAAAACATACCTGCAATATCAATCCGAGGCAGAATCCCTCATCTTTGGAGATCAATGCAATCTGATAAAAAACTACTTAAAATGGGACTTGATATTATTACATTATCACCATCTTCCATCGAAGAATATTTTAAAAGAACCTATGATTTAATGCTTAGATGGTCCAAATCAAGCAGATTTGCTAAGGATGCCAAAGGCCCATATATGAATGCAAGAGAGCTTACTTTTTTAGAGATGCATAATAAAACTCTATATTTCAACCCGAAAGCAGTTAAAAAACACCCCGGATATGCTGAAGTTGAACAATCTTTAAAGCCACAATTTAGAAAGATCCATAAGGAAGTATTTTGTTCTTTATATGCAGGTAGTTTAGGTAAAGACTTCTTCCCAAATATCCCTTTAATGATATTAAATAATAGAGACCGACCAGCGTCACTTGGGTTAAAAGTTTTAGCTTCGCAGCATGAGCCTGCGGATGAAGAAAATAAACTATTATTCTGGTCAACTATAGTATCATGCAACCAATTATTTATTGATAAGATACAAGTTGCAATGAAACAAAAGAAAGCAAAAGCTATCATTTTAGGTAGGAATACTCAGATACCTAACATTAAAATGGGTAGCAATTATAATAACCATCTGCAAGTTAAGCTTAAAAAGATATTTAACAATATTTTTAAAAGCCGAAAAATGAGTTATAAATATGAAGAAATAATGGGTATGCGTTTATTCGAAAACTTACAATATGAATAGAGATTAAAATGACGAATGATTTAGACAATGTAATTGATGGATTTAAACAAGGTGAGAAGATCCAATCGACTAAGCTTAAAGCAGATGATACTGAACTATTGGAATTAGTTAATGCAATAAAGGACCCTTTTTCTAATAAAAATGGTTTATTAAAAGCAGAGGATGAACTAAAGGATTCTATATCTTGGGGAGATTTATTATATACGAACCCAAATCCAGTAGAAGATAAAGATGGCTTATTTAATTTGAGCACCGAAGCTAGGGAGCTTATTGAAAAAATTTCTCATGCTAAAAATACAACTACTAAAAACTTAATAATTGAAGCATTGAATGATTTATTTATAAAATATGATGAAGACCCAATCTTATAAATATTTCCTATCTGATATATAAATATTATTTTAATTTAGAAAAAATCTAAAGGTAACCTAATTTTTAGGCCCTTTTTTATTAGCTCTATTCTGCATTATTAACTTTGCAGCCCCAAGCAATAAATCTCCGCCAGTTTCTTTTTTAGGCTCAGCTTCTTCGCCTCTTTCCTTGGCTAGCCTTGCCTCTTTAATCTCTTTAGCTCTATCCGTCCATACTTGTTTTTTTTGTTCTTTTACCTGCGTGTCAAACACTTCTTGGACGCCATCTTCTTTGGTAATCTGTTCCACAAGATTATCTAAATCACTTTCTGATAAATCTTTAAATTTAGACTGCAAAATTTCTTTTATCTGCTCAGGGGATTTACCTTTGATCAAGACCATCATATCAGCCATGTTCTTAGGATCCAATAAAGATTCCGCATTCTTTTTAATTGTTGCGAAAACTTCGGATAAGTCCTTACCTTCTGTCTGTTCTTGGATTGTTTTACCTAGCCCTTTAGCTAGTTCTCTATATTTATCAAAACTGCTCATGTTAAATTCCCAATAAAGTTTATTTTTTAAAAGAATATGACAAAAAAGACAATCTGTCAAATGATTAATTTACCTTATGACCCTTAATCTTCTTTATCTTATGCCTTTTTATTGCTGTTTTTTTCCCGTTGAATTCCTTAAGCTCTCGCTTAAATTGTATTTCGGCTTCTCTTAACGCAAGATTATTTAAAATTTCTTTTGATCTAAACTCCTCTGGCAAGTCTTTGCCTGAGCATCCATTCTCTAATAAATAAGTTAGAACTTCGTCATTATTGTTTCTTACACAAACTTTCAAAGCTTCATTATCATTTACTTTTAAATCAACTCCAGTTTGATGAATATATTTAACAATATCAATATGACCTTTAATAATCGCATTTGATAATGATGCGTAATTAGAAGCAGATAAATCAGCGCCTCTTTCATGCAGATATTTAAATACTTCTATCTTACCATTCATTGCGGATAACCTTAATGAATCATCATCACTTGCATGGATATCCGCGCCGGCTTCCTCTAATATTTTTAAAATTCCTAATAACCCAGCTCCAGCAGCAATTTTAACCATGCGGTTATTATAAATCGTTACATCAGCTCCAATTAAAATAGCCTGCCTAACCTTAGAGGAGCTTCCAGAATATATAGCATCCTCCAAAATCTTATTGGCTTTTTCTTGCTTAATTCCTTTATTATCTTTGGTAGGGTTATTTTTTATCATTTATCCTTCTTTTCATCTCATTGGCAGTTTCTTCATCCACAGAAGAAAAATCAGCGCCGTTCTTTAATAACCACTCTACAATCTCCAGCCTATCATTATAGGCAGCAGCATTCATAACATCGCCATTCTGAGCGTTAACACTTAAACCCGATTCGTGCAGATATTTAACCAACTCAAAATGCCCACTATCTGATGCCAATACAATCGCAAGATCATCTTTCGCATGGATATTTGCACCAGCTTTTTGTAATATTTTTACAGCTTCAATTAATCCATTATCTGCCGATTCAATGAATAATATATCAATTAAGCCATCTTCTTTTAACAGAGCAATATTGTTATCATCTCCTAAAAGCTTTAGATAACCATCCCAATCTTTTTTCTCAAATCTATCCAATACATCTACTATGTAACCTGCACTGACTGCTTCTTCTTTTATAAAAGCCATTTTATCCTCTAAATTAACTAATTCAATTTATACCAATTTATAATATTATAACAAAATAATCAAATTATTACTTATAAAACCATATTTGCTATAGCTAATATTACTAATAATATTATAAGTCAAAAAGAACAAATAATAATTAATATTACTCTAACAAAATAAAATATAAGCATCTATTTCTTGTAATAATTATAATTTCCCCAGCCTCTTATTTTACAATATAAATCTAATCCTTCAATTAAATTTAGCTTAGCTGTGCCCTTTCTAACTCTTCTCTCACAATCTATTAAAGATAGAGACTTACCAAAAACCAGAACATCTAAAATTATCGCATGTGATATTCTATTCTCTAAGCAAAGCTTGGTCCACTCAATATATCTATTAGTAATCTCTGCATGAAATTCTGTATCATTTAAACCTCTATCAATAAAAGATGCTTGGCCAATTTTGGTAAGGTCTGACTTACTATAACCAGTACCAGAGCTTAATAACCGAAAAGACTTCTCAATTGAAATAGCAGCATCTTGTTGTATTACTTCTAACCCATCCCATAATCTTGAATCTAAAATTCTCCTATGACAATGAATATCACGACCATTATCAGCATCACTTATAACCACTTTCTTTGTTTTAGAATGTTTCTCTTGGAAGCAATGCGGCGTTTTCTTGCCTCTTTTTAAATGTATTTTTGGAACCCAATCTTCCCATTGATCATCAGAACTATCATTAGATTTTGTTTCAATAGTATTTTTTGATTTCGTCTGTAATAAATTTCTTAACATTTTAAGCCATCTCCTTATAGTTATCATAAATTGTGCTAATTAAATCAGCTCATATATTTTTTATTATTATTGTTTTTTTAATTACATTTAGTTTTATATGAAACTATATTGCGTTATTCGCAATCTTTTGTCTATATAAATTATCGATAATCGCAATTTTTAACTTATTTTAATTATTAATTTATTTATTTAGACATTGTCTTTATACTTGAATATGCACATATAACTGACCGCTATTTTAATAATTTTTAGAGTATTTATAATGTCAATAAAGCTACATGAATGGATCCGCGAACGGATTGAAAGTGACACCTCCCTCACACAGAAGGGCTTGGCAGACAGAATGGGTTTAAATCCAGCTGCGGTTAACCGAATGTTATACGGCAATAGAAAAATAATGGCTGATGAAATATCGATTATTGAGGGGTATTTAGGTCAAAAATATATAAAAGATCCTGAGGGCTTAATATATGAGCAATATCCAAAAGATAGGAATAAACTATATGGCTTTAGTGATGGAAATATAGATAATCAAAGTCCTTTTTGTCCTGATAACTTAGTACCAGTATATAAAACAGAGATAGATGATGATCAAAACCATATATTATTAAAAGATAATATAGCCGATTGGGTTCCAAGACATCCGTTTCAACAAGGAATAATACAGGCCTTTGCAATATATGTTTATAATAACAAGATGGAGCCAAGATATTTTAATGGTGAACTAATTTATATTCATCCGGGCAGACCACTTAAAAATAACCACGATTGTTTGATCGAATTAAATAGCGGTAATATTCAGATAAATAGAATAATTTCTGAGAGCGATTACGAGATATCGATTCAGGAATTCAACCCGAACAAAGTTTATTCTATAAATAAATCTGAGATAAAATCAATTTATCCTATAATAGGACGTAACTAATTAATAACCTGGCTTGATTTTCTTAACTGGTAGATCAGCTGCGATTGGTTCGTCATCAACCATTTCAATCATACCGTCATCAGAGATTGCAAATCTTGCAGAGAATAAAGCATCACCATATAAAACAAGTGCAGTTGCTTCAAAATCGCCATTTTTATTCTTGCCTTCAAATGTTGCAGACATAACAGCGCCTTCAACAATTTTTAAAGCAGTTTCATCCATCTTTGATTTATCAAAAGCTTCATGGTTGATATCTTCAACAACAAAGAAGGGACCTTCGTCACCATGAACGAAGTAACAGAAGAATCTTAAATAATCTAATACATTTTCTTCGCTAACTGTAATTGGTCCTGATTCATTTGCATCATGAATTGGTGCAGATGTACCATCCAGAGGAAACATTTTACCTTGTTTAGCCAAGAACCAAAAAGGTCCCGTTCCAACAGCCCAAGAAGTGTCATTTAACTCAACTAAAGCAATTGTTGCATAAAAAGGTACTTGGCGCCATTTAACTGTCGCAGTATCTGGGTTTGCAGTATGTTTTCCATCAATTGGATTAATCGCTTTTAAAAATGGATCAATCTCTGCACCGCTTACTATCTGCCAATTATCGTCATTATACATTATCATACCCTTTGCAATTTAATTAACTAAAATTCTATCCTTAGCATATTCACATGCTTAAAGATTTTTTTCAAGAGTAACATCAAAAAATTTAACAAATTATTACATATTCATTTATAAATAGATTAATTAGCATTTAAAGCAAAGACTAACCTATCTATAAAAGCTTCACATTTTAAAATCTCAGATATTTTAATAAATTCATCCGGCTTATGTGCTTGTTCAATGCTACCGGGACCACATACGATTGTTGGAACGCCTGCCTCTTGGAATATTCCAGCCTCAGTTGCAAAACTAACCTTACTTGTACTATTTGAGCCAGATAAAGACTTAATAAAATCAACCATTTTATGATTATCATCAATATCAAATGCAGGCACAGAGGCGTTTTCAACAAATGTGATACCAGTCTTTGGATTCACTGCCTTCATCGCAGGTTCAATCTGTCTAAATGCGTAATCTTTAATCTCTTGAATTAGCTCGGCTGGATCTTGTTCTGGTATTGCCCTAATTTCAAACTCTATCTCACAATGATTAGGCACGATATTAAGTGCAGTTCCACCTTTTATCACCCCTGTATGCACAGTTGTAAATGGCGGCTCAAAATTATTATTAAAAGGCCCTTCACTAGCCATTCTTTTGGCAACAGATCTTATATAAGATACTATATCAGCCCCAGCCTCAACCGCATTAACCCCCGATGGAGCCATGGAAGAATGGCATTCCAAACCATGCACTGAACAAGTATAATCGCCAGCACTTTTGTGACCCGTAATTGGCTTCATCTCCGTTGGTTCCCCAACAACACATAAGAATGGTTCAACTTCCATTTCTTTTATATGATCACCGATTTTATGAGCTCCAAAACAACCAACCTCTTCATCATAAGAGAAAGCCAAATGAATTGGAGTCTTTATATTTGCTGATATGATCTCAGGCATTTTTGCCAAAACCACAGCAATAAAACCCTTCATATCACAAGTACCACGGCCATAAAGCTTGCCATTATCTTCGCGCAAAGCAAATGGATCGCTTGACCAATCTTGTCCTTCTACTGGTACAACATCAGTATGCCCAGATAATATCACACCTGATTTATCCACAGGTCCAATTGTGGCAAATAAATTTGCTTTGGTTTTAGTCTCATCATAAATAATTTTAGATTCAATTCCAAATTCAGATAAATAATCCTGCACAAATTTAATCAAATCCAGATTTGAATTATAACTAATGCTATTAAAACTAATTAATTTCTCAAGCATTTCTTGCGATGTGAATTTATTATCCATTATTAAAACCTTAATCTATACTAAACCAAAGAACACAGTTCCCAGCAGTCTCAGTCAATCTATATTGATCATCATTGGCATCACCAAATTTACATCTTGAACCAACATGTTCAGTTAACACACTACCAGTATTTGGCATGCCATCATCTAATTTCTTATCTATTAGCCAAGCCTGTTTAGGGGTTAATGGATTTCTACCAAATCCCTGACTTGCATTATTATTAATATCACCAATTACCATTAAGAAATGACCAGTCTCATCCGTATTTGGCGAGCCTGAATATTCTCTATTATAACCAATCATTAAACCACCCACAAATGGTGAACTAGGATGAGTTATCCCCCAAGCTGGAGCAGTAGGATCGGAGCTTACATTGATTCCTGTTATATACCCCGCCAAAGCCATATGTTTCCAAAACATTGAAGTTTCAACCTGTGGAGTAGTATTAATTCCAGCTTGGCTAGCATTAAAACCAGATGTAGATGTATCGCCAATCGCGCCATCACCATCACCATTAAAACAGAATGTTGCATCAGTACAGTTAGGTAACTTATTCTGAGCAAGGACAAAATCCCCCGGTAGGTTAGAATATTTATCTTGGAACGATACTTTAGCCGCCATATATGACTTCATACCAGTGATAAATGATGTTAATCTGGCATTATTTATCATTTCCTGCCCCTTTAATATCCCACCAATTAACAACCCAATAATTGTCATTACAATTGCTAATTCTACTAAGGTAAAACCTTTATTTTTCATTTTATCAACTTTCATCGTTTATTATATTTACAGCTTAAAATAGAACCTCTAGTTAAATCTACTATATCTAAGCTCCTTTTAAAACCCATATAATAATCATCTTCAAGTGCGTATATTTCTGTGCAGTTATTTTTATCAGTCTCTAACTTACAAAAGCTTAGTTTCTGACCATCTTCATCAAAAGATACATGTAGGTTATCATTATTCTCTATATCTTCCCCAATATCTTTAACGTCTTTTATCAAACTCATTAGCATATCAGTACTTATTTTAGTCTTTTTTTCTCTATCTTTTTTAAATAGATTAACACCTTTATTCATACCCTTTTTAATTGAAAAATCAATTGGCTCAAATTTTTGCCAAGATTTATCGAATTTGGCATTACCAGAATGGATATTACAATATAAAACATCCTTTGATATTCCCATTGGTTGCATCATTTTGGTTACATTTGATATTTTTGTTCTCTGCACGATCTCATTACAAGAACCAAGAAAAATCACGGATATGCTTATCAATACAATTTTAGCAAATGTTTTCATCAAATATCCAATAATATTAACTAGATTGCAAATCTCTTGCTTGCCAGTTATCTGGCTTATGCAAGAAATTCTCTATTTCATTTAAACTTTGTTCATCAAGCAGTTTATCATCTTTAGCAACTTTTAAAATATCCCACCAAGTGGTTAAATAATGCAGTTGCACCCCTGCTTTATCTAAAATTCCTTCTGCTTCTGCAAAAATATCATAATAGAATAATGAGAATACATGTTTTACTTCTAAACCAGCATCACGCATTACATCACAGAATAAAACTTTGCTGCCGCCATCCGTGGTTAGGTCTTCAATTAATATGGCTGACTTATCTTTATCTGATATATAGCCTTCTATCTGAGCCATCCGCCCAAATCCTTTTGGTTTTTTCCTTACATATAACATCGGTTTTTGTAATTTATCCGAAATATAAGCAGCATATGGAATCCCTGCCGTCTCACCACCTGCAATTAAATCAATATCGTCAGAAATTTCATTTTGTAAAACTTGGACTGAATAATCCATTATTTTAGACCGCTCATTAACAAAAGAAATAATTTTGCGGCAATCAACATATACTGGACTTACTTTACCAGAGGTAAAAGTGAATGGGGAAGCGGGATTTAAAAGAACTGCATCAATATCAAGTAGCATTCTAGCCACTTCTAAACCAATTTTATCTTTATCATATCCTTTTGTCATTTAGCCCCCAAGCTTAATAAATATCGTTATTTCTTGCCCTAAAAATAAAAAAGTTCCTAATTAAGAACATACAGAAAAACACGGCTGCTGATACTGCAAACGCATATATTAATGCCAGCCCAAGTTCCTGATTCTTATCTGCTGCATTTGCGGTATCAAATCTTGCAAATATATTAAAAGCAGCGACAGAGCCTAACATTATTGCCACTCCAAATGTACATTTATCAAAAACATTCAATGCTTTATAATTCAGCAATTCAGGCCTAAAATAAACATATGCCCATATAAATATAACATTAATGATAAATAATGCTGCAACAACCATACCCATAGAAAGAACTTCCCTTAAAATTAAAAATTTATGGCTAAACTATATAGCTATTTGAAAATAAAACCAAGTGGGTTTTATCTTAAAATTAAAGAGATTAAAATATTATTTTAATGTAATTACAGATTTTGAAAATATAAGGAAAATAAAACAAGATCCCAGATGCATTTAATGCAAATAAATAATTAAATTTATCTGCATTAATTTTTAGCTATTATAATTTATATCAAATTTGCTTTATGCAACCTGAGATTTAATAAAGTTCTCTGACACGATACCGTCTAGGACCCTATCAAATTGTCTTTTTGTATCATTTTTTACAGGCTCAAAAGATGCAGCAATTGAATCATTGGCCGCTCTAACGATTTTTGCAGTGTGATTAATTTTTATAACATCATGTTCAAAACCAAAACCCATAATCAGAGTTAGTTTTTGACCGATTGAGAAATTCTTAATATCACTTACTTCAAATAAAACTCCACCTTCGCTCCAGTCTTTAACCGGAAAGATTTTACCGTTAACTTCAATAAAGAATCTTCTGCTAGCATTACGTCTAACATGTTTTCTTTCTTGCACAACTGTTTTAGAAGCATCGCCTAAACCAAGCATTGATAGTATTGAATTAATCATTTTACACCTTTATCTAATACCGAAACATATAAATTTAAATGCCTCGCAGAATTACTTTACAATTATAAGAATACGCCTGATTCCTTAACAACTAGTAAATTTTATATAAAATATAACATAAATTCGATTAAATTTATAGATATTCTTTATTTTTTGCTAAATACCTTTATTTTTCTTGACCAAACAGAGGTATTACAGCTATAAATAGCCTGTTAAAAGTGATTCTTTTAATAGGTTGTAACTTGGCTAAATGGCATGCCTCGGTTACTTTTCGATAAAACTTTAATTATAAAGGAAGATAAAATGCCAAAAATGAAGACCAAATCTGGTGCTAAAAAACGTTTTAGCAGGACAGGAACTGGTAAAATAAAAACTAAACAAGCTTTTACCAGCCATATGATGACTAACAAACCAAAATCAGCAAAACGTAAATTACGTGGCACAACAACATTATGTGCAGCGGATGAACGTATTGTTCTTAGATGTTTCTTACCTTACGCAAGGAAGAAAAAGAAGAAAAAATCTAATACTAATAGGGAGTCTGTATAATGGCTAGAGTAAAAGGCGGTGCAACGTCACACGCAAGACATAAAAAAGTAATAAAAGCAGCAAAAGGTTACCGCGGTCGTGGTAAAAATTGTTTTAGAATTGCAGTACAAAGAGTAGAAAAAGCAGGTCAATACGCTTATAGAGATAGACGCGTTAAGAAACGTAACTTTAGAGCTCTATGGATCCAACGTATTAATGCGGCTGCTCGTTTAAATGAAATGAATTATTCAAACTTCATGAATGGCATGAAAAAAGCTGGTATCGAATTAGATAGAAAAATCTTAGCTGATATCGCAATGCATGACGAAGCTGGTTTCACTGCACTTGCAGTAGAAGCAAAAAAAGCTTTGGATAAAAAAGCAGCTTAATTGAAGTTTAAAAATTAAGATAAATAAAAAGGCTAGATTAATTTCTAGCCTTTTTTTATTTTATCTATAATTCTAAATTTATATTATTTTAAAC